>CANFIE010000027.1 GCA_947446625.1 Acetobacteraceae bacterium
GCCTGCCACTCCGCCTCGGTCTTCTGCACCGGGTAGGCCACGGCGGGGCTGTCCTTCTTGCCGAACATGCTGTCTCTCCTCAACCAGCCTGCTTCAGGCGGCTGGCGTAAAGCTTGCGGAACTTGGCCACCTTGGGCGCGATGATCACCTGGCAATAGCCGCTCCATGGCGTGCGCCGGAAGTAGTCCTGGTGCTCCGGCTCGCCCGGCCAATAGGTCTCGAACGGCACCAGCTGCGTCACCAGCGGCCGCGGCCACATCTTCTCGCCGGCAATCTCCGCCATCACCTGCTTCGCCGTGGCTTCCTGCTCGGGCGAATGGAACAGAATGATGCTGCGATACTGCGGCCCGATATCATTGCCCTGCTGATCCGGCGTCGTCGGGTCATGAATGGTGAAGAACACCCGCAGCAAATCGGCAAACCCCACCACGGCGGGGTCGAAGCTCACCTGCACCGCCTCGGCATGGCCGGTTTTCTTGCCGCACACCTGTTCATAGGTCGGGTTGGCCACATGCCCGCCCGAATAGCCGGAATGCACCGCGCTCACCCCCACCAGGTCGCGGAACACCGCATCCAGGCACCAGAAGCAGCCGCCACCCAGCGTTGCGATCTCGGTCATGGCCATCCTCTATCCTCCACTCGTAGCTCCGAATGTGGGGGCAGCATGCCCTCCTGTCACGCCCCCGCTGCCAGCGTTACGGGCGGCCCGGGGCAGACCCTGCATTTTTGCAGTGCAGCATCGGCGCCAACGCATGAAACCCCTGCTATTTCCTTGTTGAAAGAGGCACCCATTCTTACCTATCTTTCGCAAGTGCGAGATGACGGGCCAGGCCAAGGCGCAAGGGCGCCCCGGACCCCCCGATAGGAGATCGCCACCATGTTCTTCCTTCCTGCCCTCGTTGGCGTTGCCGCCATTGTCGTTGTCACCGGCGCCTATCGCCTCAGCCGCCTGCTGGACCACAGCCTGCCCATGCAGGCCGGTGCCGCCCGCATGCCCGAAGGCGCGGCGCACGAATTCGCCTGAGACTGACTGCCCCCCCCCCTGGCGGGCCTGGGCGCATCGTCGCCCAGGCCTTTCAGGCCCAGTTCTCAGGCCCGGTCTTGTAAGGCCCGGCGCCGCCGTTGCGCCCGTGCCACCCCAATCAGGCTGAGCCCCGAGCCCAGCACCAGCACCGCCCCGACCGGCCCCAGCGCACCCATCCCCAGGCTGCGCAGCGTGGCCACGCCCAGCAGAGACCCCAGCGTGGTGCCCAGGTAAATCCCGGCGGCATTCAGCGCGAATAATGTTGGCGCCAGCGTGGGCGCCAGCCCGGCCAGCCGCGCCTGCTGCGGCACCATGAAGGCCCAGCCAATCCCGCTCCACACCGCCACCAGGGCGAACAACACCGGCAGCGGCCATTGCACCGGGGTCAGCGCCAGCATCACCAGCGTGCCCGTCACCGCCAGCCAGGCCAGGGCGCGGGTGGAACCCAGCCAGGCCGTCAGCCCACCGCCCGCCATGTTGCCGGCCACGCCGCCCAGGCCAAACACCAGCAGCAGCAGCGCCACGCCTTCCCGCTCCAGGCCATAATGCGCCTCGGCAAACGGCCCCAGAAAGGTGATCAGGCAATAGGCCCCGGCCATGAACAGCACGGTAAACCCCACCGCGCCCAACAGCAGCGGGTTGCGCAACACCTGGCCCAGCGCCCCCAGGCTGCTCCGCGGCACCTGCAACCCGCGCGGCAACGCCAGGTCCAGCACCCCGGCCATCACCAGCGCCAGCCCGGCCACCAGGCCAAACACCACGCGCCAGCCCAGCGAATAGCCCAGCCAGGCCGCCGCCGGCACGCCAAAGGCCTGCGCCACCGTCAGCCCGCCAAACACCACGCCCAGCGCCAGCGCCCGCCGCTCGGGCAGCACCGCCACCCCGGCCGCCGCGCTCACCGGAGTCACCAGCCCGCCGCCCAGCGCCATCAGCCCGCGCGCCAGCAGCACCACCTCGAATTCCGGCGCCAGCGCCGCCAGGCCGCAGCCCAGCGCGAAGATCACCAGCGCGCCCATCAGCACCGTCACGCGGTCCCAGGCCCCGGTCAGCGCCACCAGCAGCGGCGAGCCAATCGCGTAGCCCACCGCATAAACCGCCATCACCAGGCCGCCCTGCCCCGGCTCCAGCGCGAATTCCCGCCCCATCGGCCCAATCAGCCCAATGGCGCCAATCGCCCCGGTGCTGGTCACGAAATTCGCCAGCCCCAGCAGCGCCAGGGCCAGGCCGGGGCGGCGCAGCGTGCTCAGCCTTCCCGGCCGGCGAACATCCGCATCACCTTTTCCATGTCATACGGCTTCTCGCGCAGCGAATCCGGGTCCCACTCGCTGCGCGGCTGGGCGAAGAAATCGCCGCCATACACATGGATAGCCCCGGTCAGCCGCGGTATCGGGTTGATCACCGAATGGATCACATCCGCCCCCAGCGCCAGCGTATCCCCGGTGCTGAGCGACTTCGCCCCCGCCCCCTCAATCCGCCCCTCGGCTTCCTCGGGCAGCCGGCGCCAGAGGATGTTGTCCTCCCGCCCCGAATACACCCCAATCACCGCCCAAAGCTCATGGTTGTGCGGCTGAATCACCATCTTCGGCTGCCAGATCACGTTCACAATGGTCAGCTCCGCCGACCGATACAGCGGCACCAGCCCGCCGGCCGTCGGCTCGCCCAACCCCGCCAGCACCGCGCCCGGCTCGCGCATGGCCTCGGCCACCACATCGCGCACGGCGCGCTGGCCACCCGGCAGCGCGGCGCGGCATGCCTCAATGAATTGCTGCTGGTCGAACATGCGAAGGCTCCCTCAATGCCCCAGCTTGGCCGCAGAACCCGCCGCCCCGCAACCAGTTGCGACCCAGGCGCAGCTCGGGCACCCTTCGCGGCATGACCCTTACCTTCAACAATCCCCCGGGCGTCCACGCCCCCGCCCCCTCCTACCACCACGCCGCCGTGGTGCAGGGCCCTGGCCGCCGCCTGGTTTCCGCCGGGCAAATCGGCATCCGGCCTGACGGCACCACCGCGCCCGACGGCCCGGCGCAGATCGAGCAGGCCCTGGCCAACATCATGGCCATCCTGGCCGGCAACGGCATGGGCCCGGCCAACATCGTGAAAATGACGGTCTTCCTGACCGACGCCGCCCTGATCCCGGCCCTGCGGGAAAAGCGCACCGCCGCCATGCAGGGCCACGCCCCGGCCAGCACGCTGCTCATCGTCGCCGGCCTGGCCGCGCCCGAATTCAAGGTTGAGATCGAAGTCGAAGCCTTCGCCGCCGCCTGAACCCGCAACCCCGCCCCGGCGCCACCGCCCGGGGCGGAATTTTCCGCCACAAGCATTATTGCCGCCGGCGAAGCCGCCATGCTGAACTCCCCGGCTATTGCCCAAGGGAGAAGCCCCACATGAACATCCTTCGTCGCAGCCTGGCCACCGCCGCCCTGCTGCTTGCCTTCGCCGGCCCGCTGCACGCGCAGCAAGGCCCCAGCGCCGCCGCGCTGCTGCAATTCGAGCAAGCCGTTACCTGGGCCTCGGTCGCCCCCAATTGGCGCGGCATTCGCCCCAACTGGGTGCAGCAGGTCGCCGGCGCCACCCGGCCCAATGACGTTGCTGCCCTGATGGTTCAGCTGGAAACCAGCATGGGCTGGGGCGCGGTGCAGCCCAGCTGGCGTGGCCGCCGCGCCGGCTGGGTGGCCGAGGCCGGCAGCGCCCGCTCGGAAGCCCAGGTGGCCCGCCTGCTGTTGGAACTGGAGGAAACCACCCTCTGGTCGGCCGTCCAGCAATCCTGGCGCGGTACCCGTCCGGGCTGGGTGGCCAACCTCAACCGCGTCGTCAACGGCGGCAAGTAGTCTGCCAAACCCGCACGCCGCGCCAACGCGGCGTGCGGCCCGCTACATCACACCCACTGCACCACGTTGTCGGCGCCAATGATGTGCCGCCCCACCATTTCCAGGTGCGCATTCATGCCCTGCAAATGCTGGCTCACGCTCATCGAATCGCGGAACCGCCGCTCAAACGGCGCGCTGGCCAAAATCGCCGTGGTCCCCGCCGCCCGATAGCAGGCATAGGCCACGTCAGCCGATTCCTGCATCGCATGCGTCGTCGCCAGGCGCAGCCGCATGCGCAAATCCACTTCCAGCCGGCCTTCCGCCGCCGCCGCATGCGCCGCGGTCACCGCCTCATGCACAAAGGCCCGCGCGCCGCTCAGCTTGGCTTCCAGCTGCGCAATCTCCTTCTGCACCGCATGGTTGTTCGCCATGCTGGTAATCGCCGCCCGGCTCTGCTTGCCACGCGCCAGCTGGGCATAGGTGTCCAGCATCCGCCGGCCAATGCCCATGGCCACGCCGCAAAACCCGGTGGCGTAAAGCAGGTTGGAGATGATGGTATAAAGCGGCCCGGTCTCCCGCCGCTCCTCCATCGCATCGCGGCAGGGCGCATGTTCATCCGGGATGAACAGGTCTTCCACGCTGTAGGTATCGCTGCCGGTGCCGCGCAGGCCCAGCACGTCCCAGTCATCGGTTACCTTGGCCTTGGCCTTCAGGAACAGAAACGTCCGCACATCCGGCTTGCCGTAGCGAATATGCGGCGTGCCATCCGGGTTCTGCACCGCCGAATGCGCGCCAATCCAGGTGGTGTGCCGGCTGCCGCTGCCATAGCCCCAGGTGCCGGTCAGTCGATAGCCGCCCTCCACCCGAATCGCCTTGCTGCCACCATATTGCGCGCCCCAGGCCAGCCCCTGATGCGGCCCGTTGAAAATCGCCGCCGCCGCCGCATGGTCCATCGCCGCCGAAGCCGTGGCCGCCGAGACGTTCGACTGGTTGTAGAACCAGCCCACGCTCGCATCGGCATAGCCAATCGCCTCGGCCGCCTTGCAATGCTCAATCAGGTGCGCCTCCTGGCCACCCAGGCTCTTCGGCAGCAGCACCCGCAGCAGGTCGGCCTGCACCAGCGCCGCCACCACTTCGGGCGTCACCTCGCGCCGCCGGTCCATCTCGGGGCCATGCTCGTCCAGCAGCGCACGCAGGCTGGCGGCACGCTCGGAGGGGCTGGTGGTCAGCAGCGGCTGGACATTGGTGTCCATGGTGGTTTCCTCAAGGCTTCTGGTCAGTTGACCAATGGTGGGCCTGTTTCGCCCGGCGTCAACCGGGCATAATGCGGACAAATCGCATTTGGAGCGGAAAATGGCGGAAGCGGACCTGGTCATCCGGGGCGGCACGGTGGTGGATGGCAGCGGTGGCGCCCCCTACCTGGCCGATGTTGCGGTGCAGAATGGCCGCATCCTGGCCGTTGGCCCCAACCTGCCGCCGGGGCGCGAGGAAATCGCCGCCCAGGGCCTCATCGTCACCCCCGGCTTCGTGGACGTCCACACCCACTACGACGCCCAGGCCACCTTCAGCCCGCGCCTCGACAGTTCCAGCCTCAACGGCGTCACCACCGTCCTCATCGGCAATTGCGGGGTCGGCTTCGCCCCCTGCACCCCGGCCAATCGCGACGCCCTGGTGGAGTTGATGGAAGGCGTGGAGGACCTGCCCGAAGTCGTCCTCAACGAAGGCCTGCCCTGGAACTGGGAGAGTTTTCCGAGCTACCTCGACGCCCTGGCCGCCCGCCAATTCGACTGCGACGTCGTCACCCAGGTCACCCACGCCGCCCTCCGCCTGCACGTCATGGGAGACCGCGCCGTGGCCCATGCCGACAGCACCCCGGCCGACCGCGCCGAAATGGCCCGCCTCGCCGCCGAGGGCATCAAGGCCGGCGCCATCGGCTTCTCCACCTCGCGCGCCATGTTCCACAAAACCCTGGCCGGCGTGCCCACCCCCACCTATGGCGCGCCGGAAGCCGAACTGGCGCAGATCGGTGCCGCCGCCGGTGCCGCCGGCGCCGCCTGGCTTCAGGTCATCTCAGACTTCGACGACCCCGACGCTGAATTCGCCATGCTCCAACGCATTTCCAGCCACGCCAAAACCCCGCTGACCTTCAGCCTGCTGCAACGCGAATCCCGCCCCTGGCTGTGGAAGTCCATGCTGGACCACGTGGAGCGCGCCCGCGCCGAAGGCATCACCATGATGGGCCAGGTCATGGGCCGCCCGGTCGGGCTGATGTTCGGCTGGGAACTCAGCCAGCACCCCTTCGTCGCCCGCCCTTCCTACGCCGCCATCGCCCACCTGCCGCTGAATGAGCGCCTGGCCGCCCTGCGCGACCCCGCCCTCCGCACCCGCATCATCAGCGAACCCACGGCCGACCCCGCATTGGCCACCCGGCTGAACAACTGGGACCGCATCTTCAAGCTGGGCGCGCAGCCGGAATACGAACCCCACCCCAGCACCAGCGTCGCCGCCGAAGCCGCCCGCCTCGGCGTGGACGCGCAAGGCCTCTGCTACGACTGGATGATGGAGCAGGATGGCAAGGCCATCCTCAACCGCCCGCTCATCAACTACGCCGATGGCGACCTGGAAGCCGTGCGCGCCATGCTGGAACACCCGATGACCCTCATCGGCCTTGGCGATGGCGGCGCCCATGTCGGCTACATCTGCGACGCCAGTTGCATGACCCACATGCTGGCGCACTGGACGCGTGACCGCAGCCGTGGCCCGAAGCTGCCGCTGGAATTCGCCGTCAAGCGCATCACGCGGGACAACGCCCTGGCCATCGGCCTGCCGGACCGCGGCCTCATCGCCCCCGGCCTGAAGGCGGATATCAACGTCATCGACTACGCCCGCCTGGGCATGGACGTACCCGAAATGCGTTACGATTTACCCGCCGGCGGCAAGCGCCTGGTGCAGGGCGCGCGCGGCTACGTCGCCACCGTGCAATCCGGCCAGGTGGTGTACCGCGAAGGCATCGCCACCGGCGCCCTGCCCGGCCGCCTGGTCCGCGGCGGCACGCACTGAGCCCCAGCGCCCGCCACTACATCCTCAACCGTCATGGCCGGGCTTGTCCCGGCCATCCACGGCGTGCCGCAGAAATCCCCACGGCCATCACTTCAGTTCGCCAGTGAAAGCAGCTACCCTTCGGCATGGCACGCACCAAGCTTCCCGGCGTGAAGACGCCGCCGAAATACAAAGCTGATTTTCTGCGCTTCATGAATCCGCTCCTCGACGCCATGCGCGACAAGGGCGGCCAGGCGAAGCCCCGCGAGATCTTCGAAGCCATCGCCAACAACCTCAACCTGTCCGAGGCTGAGCGCGCCGTCACCAACAAGAACGGCTACCCGAGGTTTGAAAACCAGATCGCATGGGCGCGATCCTACTTCGTGAAGACCGGTTATCTCGATTCACCCTCCTACGGCATCTGGCGCCTGACCGACAAAGGCAAGGAAGCCCGACTCGACGGCCCAGAAATCGACCTGATCTACCGCAGGGTGGCCGAGATGAACGCTCTGGCCCAGTCAGGCGTCCAGACATTGCCACTCGACCTGCCCGCAGAAGCGACGCTCGATACCACCACGAGTGCCAGCGTGGACGATGACATCGCGCCCTCGCCGCAAACCTCGCCCTACAGCGACCATCGCCCGGCCTTGATGACGTTGATTTTCCAGATGACGCCGGCAGGCTTTGAAGAATTCTGCTCTGAAATTCTTGCCCGTGTCGGCGTCGAGGATGTCCAGACCACCCGCTACTCCAAGGATGGCGGCATTGATGGCACCGGCAGGCTGCGCATCAATGAATTCGTGACCCAGCCCATCGCCTTCCAGGCCAAGAAATTCGATGTCTCGGGCCGCAAGGTTCCGTCCGACGATATTCAGCGCTTTCGCGGTGCAATCGGCGGCCACATCGCCAAGGGCATCTTCTTCACTACCACAACCTTCTCCGAGGATGCGAAGCGCGAAGCCAAGGCCCTCGGCAAGGTCGAGATCGAACTCGTCGATCTCGACCGGATTCTGGAGATTTGCGAGAATTATAAAATCGGCCTGACCGAACAGAAAATCCTGGTCACCGAACCCGCATTCTTCGAGCGCTTCCGCTGATCGCTAAACCGTCATGGCCGGGCTTGTCCCGGCCATCCACGGCCCAACCCGCAGAAGCTCAAACCCCCTTCGCCAACTCCTTCTCTACCACCCCGGCATACAGCGCGCTGCCGTACGGAATGGCGTCGTCGTTGAAGTTGTACAGCTGGTTGTGCAGTTCCGCGCTCTCGCCAATGCCCAGCTGAATATACGCCCCCGGCACCTGCTCCATCATGAAGGAAAAATCCTCGCTCCCCATGCCCGGCGCCTTGTTGGTGTCCACCTTCGTCGTGCCCGAAATCGCCTGGGCCACGCTCACCACCATCGCCGTCTGCTCCGGCGCATTCACCGTGGGGGCGAAGATCAGCCGCCAATCCACCTCGGCTGTCGCGCCAAAGCCGGCGGCAACGCCCGCCGCCACCCGCCGCATGCCGTCCTCAATCTGCTGCGCCACTTCCCGCCGGAAGAACCGCGCCGTGCCCGAAAGCACCGCCTTCTGCGGAATGATGTTGAACGCATCACCGCCCTGAATCTTGGTGATGCTCAGCACCGCCGTATCGCGCGGCGAAAGATTGCGGCTGATGATGCTCTGCAACGCCGTGCCGATGTGGCAGGCCGCCAGCACCGGGTCGATGCTCGCTTCCGGCCGCGCCCCATGCGCGCCCTTGCCTTCCACCACAATGTCGAAAAACGCCCCGCCCGCCGCGGTCGCGCCTTCCCGAATGGCAAACTCGCCCAGCGGCATGTTCGGCCGGTTGTGCATGCCGTAAATGGCGTTGCACGGAAACCGCTGGAACAAGCCATCCTTCAGCATGGCCAGCGCCCCGCCGCAGCCTTCCTCGCCGGGCTGGAAAATGAAGTTCACCGTGCCATTGAAGTTCCGCGTCTCCGCCAGATACTTCGCCGCGCCCAGCAGCATGGTGGTGTGGCCGTCATGGCCGCAGGCATGCATCATGCCGGCCTTGGTGCTGGCATAGCCAACGCCGGTCGCTTCCTGCATCGGCAGCGCGTCCATGTCGGCGCGCAGGCCAATGCTGCGCTCGCCATTGCCGCCGCGCAGCACGCCCACCACGCCGGTGCCGCCCACGCCCCGATGCACCTCAATGCCCCAGGCTTCCAGCTTGCTCGCCACCAAATCGGCGGTGGCAAACTCGGCCATGCCAATCTCCGGGTTGGCGTGCAGCGTGCGCCGCACCTCGGTCAACTCGGCGTGGCTTTCGCGAATCTTCTCAATCGGCTGCATCATTCGTTCCTTCAAACCCTGCGAACATTCCAAAACGCAATCACCCCGGTCACCACATCGGCAATGCTCCGCCGATGCGCCGAAAGGCCAAACAACTGCCCGGTGGGCATGAACACCGCCTGCTCCAGCGCCACCCGCTGAATCTCCGCCGCCAGGCGCTGCTGCTCCGCCAGGCTGGTGGCATCCAGCCAGGCATCGCGCAGCGTCTCAAGCGCCGGCACGCTCGGCCAGCCAAAAAATGCCCGCGCCCCGTTGGCCCTTATCACCTGCGTGCCAATCGGGTTCACCATGTCCACGCCATTCCAGGTGGTCTGGTACATGCTCCAGCCGCCCTTCTCCACCGGCTCCGTGCTGGCACGCCGCTGCACCACCGTGCCCCAGTCGCTCACCGCCGCTTCCACGTTGAAGCCCAGCCGCACCAACAAATCCCGCGCCACCTCTGAAAGCGCCACCAGCACCGGCTGGTCCGTCGGCGCCAGCAGCACCACCTTTTCGCCCTTGTAGCCCGCCGCCAGCAACGCCCGCCGAGACGCCTCAAGGTCCCGTGGCCGCGTCAGCACTTCCATGCCCGCCGCATTCGCCATCGGCGTGCCCGGCGCAAATACCCCAACCGGCACCTGCCAGCCCTCCGGCTCCACGCCCGCGGCCGCCACCATGAAGTCCTGCTGCCGCATCGCCTCCAGCACCACGCGCCTTATCGCCGGGTTGTTGAACGGCGGGTGCAGATGGTTGAACACCCCGGTCCCCATGCTGCCCAACGGGCTGATCTTCGCCAGCGCTATGTTGCGGTCGCGCCGCATCGGCGGCAGCAGGTCATTCGGTGGGTTCTCCCACCAATCCATCTCGCCATTGCGCATGGCGGAAAGCGAGGTGCCGCCATCCGGCATCACCGTCCATTCCACCCGGTCGAAATGCACCCGCTTCGGCCCGCTGGTCCACACCGCCACGCCATCCTCGCGCGGCTTGTAGCGGGCAAAGCGCTCATACACCGTGCGCGCCCCGGCCACCCGCTCATCGGCCTTGAACCGAAACGGCCCACTGCCGATCATCTCCGGCACCGGCCTGGCCGGGTCGGTATTCGCCAGCCGCTCCGGCATCACCACCAGCGCCGGCGGCCCCACCTTGGCCAGCGCATCCAGCATGGCGCCAAACGGCCGATGCAGCCGAATGGTGAACTCCCTATCGCTCGGCGCCGCCATCTCCGCCACGCGGCTCATCAGCGCCTGGCCCAACGGGTCGCGCTGCGCCCAGCGCTTGATGCTGGCCACGCAATCCCGACCGCGCACCATCTCGCCGTCGTGAAACTCCAGCCCCTCGCGCAGCGTGAAGCGCCACAACCGGCCGTCATCCTCCAGCCGATGCCCCGCCACCATCTGCGGCTGCGGCCGCAACTGCGCGTCCAGCCCATACAGCTGGTCCCACACCATCAGAGCATGGTGCCGGGTGATGTAGGCGGTGGTCACCACCGGGTCCAACACCGTCACATCGGCCTGCGGAATGTAGCGCAGCACCCGCGCCCCGGCCGGCTGCGCCAGCGCAGGCCCTGCCAACCCGGGCCCCGCCATGGCGGCCCCCAGCAACGCTCTCCGATTGATCATGCAGCGGCACCCCTTGCAAATGATGACCGCCGTGGCTGGCTCACGCAGCAGACCAGTCCGCGCCCGTCATGGCAACATCAACCGTTCCCCGGGCACGCCATTTGCATCACCATCCCCGCTGAAGGAGCCCGCCATGCCCGCCCCCGCCCCCGCCCCGCAAGCCATGATGCACCTGGCCACCCGCCACAACCTCAAGGGTGCGCTGCGCCTCGGCATCCACCTCGGCCTCATCCTCGCCGCCGGCCTCGCCGTGGCCTGGGCGCCGGGCTGGTGGCTCGCCCCGGCGGAACTCGCACTCGGCATGCTGCTCGCCGCGCTCTTCGCTCCCTTCCACGAAACCAGCCACTACACCGCCTTCGCCAGCCGCCGCGCCAATGCCGTGGTGGGCTGGCTGGTGGCGCTGCCCGGGCTGCACAGCTGGCCGATGTACCAGGCCTTCCACCGCCAGCATCACCTGCACACGCATGATCCAGACCGAGACCCCGAACTCCTCGCCCCCGAACCCTCCGGCCCGTTCAGCTACCTCATCCGCGTCAGCGGCTTCACCTATTGGCGCACCCGCCTGGGCTGGATGTGGGACGGCCTGCGCGGCAACGTCTCCGCCCATCGCTTCATCCCCGATGGCCAGCAGCCGCGCATGATCCGCCTGCTCCGGCTGCAACTCGCCCTCACCCTCGCCCTCATCGCCGGCATCACCCTGGCCTTCGGCTGGCGCGCCCTGGTGCTGTTCTGGCTGCTGCCGGCCGTGCTCGGCCAAATCCCGCTGCGCATGTACCTGCTCACCGAACACACCGGCCTGCCGCATAGCCGAGACGGCCTGGAGAACACCCGCACCACCCTCACCACCGCCCTGCTGCGCCTGGTGATGTGGAACATGCCCTACCACGCCGAGCACCACCTCTACCCCTTCATCCCCTTCCACGCCCTGCCCGCTGCCCATCAGCTGCTGCGCCACCAGTTGCAGGCGGTGCAGCCCGGCTATGCCCGCTGGCAATGGGGCTACCTCAAGCGCCTCGCAAGGACCCCCGCATGAACCACGGCACTTTCCAGCTCGGTGACCTCGCCCTCTCGGCCGGTGGCACCCTGCGCAACGCCCAACTCGGCTGGCGCACCCATGGCACGCTGAACGCCGCGCGCGACAACGTGGTGCTCTACCCCACCAGCTACGGCGCCCACGCGTCGGAACTCACCTGGCTCATCGCGCCGGATGGCATCCTCGACCCCAGCCGCTACTTCATCATCCAGCCCGAGATGTTCGGCAACGGCGTCTCCTCCGCCCCCTCCAACACCCCGGAATGGCCCGAGCTGGTGACATCCTGGGACAATGTCCACGCCCAACGCCGCCTGCTGACCGAGGTGTTCGGCATCGAGAAGCTGCACGCCGTCTATGGCTGGTCCATGGGCGCGCAGCAGGCCTACCACTGGGCCGCCGCCTACCCGGATGCCGTGGCCCGCGTGGTCATCAACTGCGGCAGCGCCCGCACCGCCGTGCACAACCAGATCTTCCTCTCCTCGCTCATCGCGGTACTGGAAGCGGCGCCGGAATATCTCGGCAATGGCCAATTCTCCGCCAAGCCGGAAAAGGCCATGCGCGCCTTTGGCCGCATCTACGCCACCATGGCGCTGAGCCAGGACTTCTACCGCGCCAACCTCCACCTCACCGCCCTCGGCGCGCCAGACCTGCCCACCTTCCTCCGCACGGATTGGGAGGAACGCTTCGGCCGCCGCTACGCCGGCGACCTGCTGGCCCAGCTCCGCACCTGGTACGCCGGAGACATCGCGGCCGGCGGCGACCTGCCCACCGCGCTCGCCGCCATCCAGGCCAAGGTTCTGCTGATGCCCGGCGAGACCGACCTGTATTTCCGCGTGGCCGACAACGAAGCCGAGCTGCCCCACCTGAAGCACGCCATCCTGCGCCCCATCCCCAGCATCTGGGGCCACCGCGCCGGCAATCCGGCGGTGCAACCGGCCGACGCCGCCTTCATCCGTACCCAGGTTGCGGAATTCTTTCGCTGAGGCGGTTGCGCAGCCCGAGAAGCACGGCTATACGCCCAGCCCTCCGGCGGGTCCTGACGACGGAGCGTAGCTCAGCCTGGTAGAGCACTGTGTTCGGGACGCAGGGGCCGGAGGTTCGAATCCTCTCGCTCCGACCAATCCGGGTCCGCCGGAAAACAACCCCTGGAAAGCCCAGCTTTCCAGGGGTTTTTCTTTGCCCAAACGCCAGTCGCTGCGGCCGAGCGCGCTACTTATGCGCCGCCCACAGAATCAGCTTATGCGCCGGCCAGGCCCAGGCCACGCCCAGCACGGCGAAGAACAGCAACTGCACCACCAGATGCAGCCCCAGCACCCAATCGGCCAGGTTCATCACGGCAACAATATAGGCCGCGAAGCCCAACAGCCCCAGCGGCACGGCAATCTGAACACGGGTCATCCCCGGCCAATGAACCGCCCTTCCCGCCATGGCAATCCCCTTGGGCAATCCCCTTGGGCAAGTCCGGCTTGCATCGCACCATATGTTCCTGTTATGTTCCATTCCCCCTTTGCGCCCGGCAGCCCCCATGCTCTCCACCGCCCCCAATCCCGGCCTCACCCCCCGCCGCCCCTGGGCGCCGCTGACCGATGCCGAACTCACTTTGCTGAAGCCCTTTTTCATCCATGGCGGCGCCGGCCGCCCGATGCACGACATCCGCGCCCGGCTCGACGCCATCTTCTGGGCCGTCACCCATAACGGCTACTGGAAGCATCTCCCGCCCGAACTCGGCCCGTGGGACACCGCCTCCCGCCAATTCCGCCGCTGGGCACATAAGGGCGTCTGGTCCGCCCTGCTCCAGGCCGTGGCCGCCCCCGGCGCGCCCCTGCTGCTGAAGCGCCTCACCCATTGGGTCTGCCGCGCCTTTCGCCGGGCGCTGCGCATCCTCGGGGTGGAAGGCATCCGCCTCGCCCGCCGCCTCGGCCTGCATTCGGCACTCAACGGCCCAACCTGGATGCTGCCCGACCCGGATTTGTCCGATGCGCTGCTGCCGCGCATTCTGGCCAAGGTCCGCGGCTGCATTGGCCAGCCGGCGGCCATCGCCATTCCCATCCTGCGCGCCGCCCGCGCCTTCCACAGCCTGGTGGGGGGCCGCCGCTATATCCCCCGCGCCCTGGCGCCGCCCTGAACCACCGCCGCAACGCCCCACCAGCCCCGAAGTTGCCCCGGCCCACCGCCTCCGCCTATGGTCCGCCACCTGAATCAGCCCCGCGCAGCAAAGACCCCCGCCCCGATGGACCACGACACCAGCCTGAACCTGAAGGACCATATCCGCGGCGTGCCGGATTTCCCCAAGCCGGGCATCCTGTTCTACGACATCTCCACTCTGCTGCGGCATGGCCCGGCCTGGCGCACCGCGCTTGCCCGCATGGCCGCCCTCATCAAGCCCTGGCAGCCCCAGGTGCTGGCCGGCATCGAATCGCGTGGCTTCCTGCTGGCCGCGCCGCTGGCCGCCGAACTCGGCCTCGGCTTCGTCATGCTCCGCAAGCCGAAGAAGCTGCCCGGCGCCACCATCGGCTATGACTACGCCCTGGAATACGGCACCGACCGCATCGAGATCCAGGCCGACGCCGTCCAGCCCGGCCAACGCGTGGTGGTGCTGGACGACCTTCTGGCCACCGGCGGCACCCTGGCCGCCAGCATCCATTTGCTGCAACAGGTCGGCGCCCAGGTGGCCGGCGCCGCCACCCTCATCGAACTCAACTTCCTGCAGGGGCGTGGCAAGCTCGGCGTGCCGTTCCAGTCCCTGCTGGGCTACGACGATTAACCCCGTGCGGCCCCCCGCCATGCTGCCTGCCAGCCAGCCAGGGGTCGTACCGGTGGCCGCGCCACGCGGCGCCGCGATATTGCCACAAGGCAGCGCTTCCCTGTGGCTTCACGGAGCCCGCCACCGATGAAGCCCCTCGCCCGCCGCCCCCTGCTGGCCCTGCCCTTCCTGCTGCTGGGCCGCCACGCCGCCCGTGCCCAGGCGGTGCTGCCCGCCAGCAGCGCCCTGCTGGTCCCAGGCCCGGAATCCGGCTGGCACGCCCGCTGGGCCGAGCGTCTCGCCGCCAGCCTGGCCCCCACCCTGGCGCTGCAACCCGCCTGCCTTGGCGGGCCTGATGGCGTCACCGCCGCCAACCGCTTCGCCGCCGAGGACCCCGCCGAGGTCCGTGGCCTGCTCGCCTTCCCCGGCGCCGCCGCCCATGCCCGCCTGATTGGCGACAGCCGGGCGAAATTCGACCCCTCCGGCTGGCTGCCGGTTTGCGCCAGCCTGGGCAGCACCGTGGTGGCCGGTCTTGGCCCCCGCCCCACCCGCGCCGCCCCTGGCACGCTGAAGGTGGCCATGCCCAGCGCCGAATCCGCCACCGCCGCCGCCCTGCTGGCGCTGGACCTGCTCGGCCTTACCGCCGAACCCCGCCCCGGCCTGCCGGGGCTGGAATCCGATGCCACGGTCGCGCTGTTCTCGGGGCCAGACCTGCCGGCCCGCCTCACCGCCGCCGGCGCCACCCCCTGGTTCATGCTGGAAGCCGGGCCCGGCGAGCGCGACCCGCTGCTGGCCGACCTCCCCACCCTGGCCGAACTCGCCCCCGCCGCCCCGGCGCCACTGCTGGCCGCCGCCCGCGCCGCCGGTGCCAGCGCCCGGCTGCTCGCCGTCCTCATGCTGCCGGCGTTGACTTCGGCCGACCAGGTCGCGCTCTGGCGCGGCGCGGCGCAGCGCTGGGTGGAGGAAGAAGGCCGCACCCCCTATCCTCGCGCCGTCCCCGCCGCCGAAGCCGCCGCCCTGCTCACCCTGGCCGCCCCGCCGCCGGATGCCGTGCTGGCCTACCGCGAATGGCTGCTCCGCCGCCTGGGCTGGCAGCCCTGAAGCCCGGGCGGCCCTGTCCCCCAGGCCCGCCGCACCGCCACTACACCCCTTCAGGTCCGCTCCGGCCTGGCAAACCGCGCAAAAGCCAGCACCGCCACCGCGGAAATCGCGGCACAGCAGGCCGCCGCCAGCATCGGCGCCCCCGGCTCGCCCGAGGCATCCCGCGCCCAGCCCGCCACCGGCGGCGCCAGCGCCATGCCGGCGTAGTAAATCGTGTAGTACACGCCCATCCCCAGGCCGCGCGCGGCCGGTGGCAGCACCTGGGCGGGCAGCGAGAATATCGGCGCCCCGGCCAACCCGCACAGCACGCCAATGCCCAGCAGCGTCGCCGCCCCGGCGGCGCCCGGCCCGGCCACGGCCAGCACCGGGTTCAGCAGCACCATGCCGGCCAGCCCCAGCAGCGCCAGCGGCACCGGCCGGCCCCAGCGCCCTGCCAGCCAACCGCCCAGCGGCAGCATCGGCACCAGCACCCAGCCATACAGGCTGGAAAGCCTGCCCGCCGCCGCCGCATCGGCGCCCTGCGCCACAAACAGCGCGGGGGCAAAGGTGAGCACCAAAATCAGCGCGGTATTATACCCCACCCAGGCCAACCCGGCCGCCACCAGCGCCGGCCAATTGGGCGGCCGGGCCGAAGCCACGGCAGCCCCACGCGGCGGCGGCCCCCCGGCCCCCAGCGCCGGCACCGCCAGCAGCAGCAGCGCGAAAACCAGCGCCACGCAGCCCAGCGCGGCGCGCCAGTCCAGCAGCGCGGCAATGGGCGGCAGGCCCAGCAGCGCCAGGGCAATGCCGCCCGGCCAGCTGCCCAGCATGCAGCCCAGCGCCACCGGCAGGGCGGGGCCGGAAAACCGGTCCAGCACCAGCTTTATCAGCACCAGGTTCAGCAGCGCGCCGCCAGCGCCCGAGGCAACCCGCCCCACCAGCGCCATCGGCAGCCCCGGCGCCATCGCCAGAACCGCGCCACCCAGCGCCATCAGCACCATGCCGGTGGTCAGAATGCGCCGGTCGCCCAGCCGCGCCACCAGCGCCCCGGCGGGCAGCGAAACCAGCACGCCGGGCGACTGGTACGCCCCCACCAGCGTGCCCAGCGCCACGAAATCGGCCAGCAGCGGCCCCACCAGCAACGGCCCCAGGGCCCCCACCGACTGCGCCTGCATGCCGAACATGGCGCGAATGGCCACCAGCAGGGCCAGCACCATCCAATCCTGTCTGGTCTGCATCAGCCGGCGAAAACCTGTGTCCGCACCAGCCGGGCATACAGCCCATCGGCGGCCATCAGCTCGGCATGGTTGCCCTGCTCCACGGCGCGGCCGGCCTCCATCACCACAATGCGGTCGGCGTCGCGCACCGTGGCCAGCCGGTGGGCAATCACCAGCGTGGTGCGCCCCTGCCGCAACCGGGCCAGCGCAGCCTGCACCAGCGCCTCATTCTCGGCATCCAGCGCGCTGGTGGCTTCGTCCAGCAGCAGCACACGGGGGTTGCGCAGCAGCGCCCGCGCCAGGGCAATGCGCTGCTTCTGCCCGCCGCTCAGCCGGTTGCCGCCGGGGCCAAGCGGGGTGTGGTACCCCTGCGGCAGCGCCGCCACAAAATCATGCGCGGCGGCGGCACGGGCGGCGTCCTCCACCTGGGCGGCGGTGGCCTCGGGCCGGCCGCAGGCGATATTGGCAAAGGCCGTGTCGTCAAACAGCACGGCATCCTGGCCGACATACGCAATGGCATCGCGCAGGCTGGCCAGGGTCACGCCGCGCAAATCGGCGCCATCCAGCCGCACCGCGCCCGCCGTCACATCATACAAGCGCGGCACCAGAGACAGCGCGGTGGATTTCCCCGCCCCGGAAGGCCCCACCAGCGCCACGGTCTGCCCCGGCTCGGCCACGAAGCTCAGCTGGCTCAGCGCCGCCTCGGCCCCGCCATACCCAAAGCCCACGCTGTCGAACTCCACCCGCCCCTGGCCCGGCGGCAGCGCCGGGGCACCTGGCTGGTCCTGGATGCGGCGGGGGGTATCAATGACCGCAAACACCCGCGAAAGCCCGGCCAGCCCCTCCTGCAAGGCCGAGTTCAGCGACCCCAGCGCCCGCACCGGCCTGGCCGCAATCAGCAGCGCGGCGACGAAGCCGGTGAAATCCCCCACCGTCCCGGTGCCCTGCGAAACCCGCCAGCCCACAAAGCCCAGCACGGCGGCCACCGCCACCCCGCCCAGGGCCTCCAGCATCGGGTCCAGCATGGCGCGGGTGCGGGCAATGCTGATGACCGAGGCGCGCAGCTCGGCGAAGGTGCGGCCCGCGCGGGCTTCCTCCTGCGCTTCCAGCCGGTACGCCCGAACCACGCGGGCACTCGCAAAACTCTCGGCCAGTTGCGCGGCGGTTTCGCCAAAGCGGTCCTGCATCCCGCCGGAAGCGCGGCGAATGCGCTTGCCCAGCTTCAGCACCGGCACAATGGCCACCGGGTACAGCACC
>CANFIE010000028.1 GCA_947446625.1 Acetobacteraceae bacterium
GCCAGTCAGGCCGTCCCTCTATCGAAAACCCAAAATATTACTGCTGCCAGCAACACCGATGGTCGCGGCCAATCCGGGAATGCGCACGCTATCGGTTGGCCTCATCGCCGCGCCGTGCCAGGGCATGCGGCAGCAATGGCAGCACCAGCAGCAGGTTCACCACACCAGCGATGCACAGCGCCAGCAAGGTGCCTTCCGCACCAAAGCCATCCAGCAGCCAAACGCCCAGCATTGGCGCGGCGGCGGTGGCCAGCAGCGTCGGCACACTCAGCCGCCCCATCAAAATGGCGTAGCCCTCGCGGCCAAACAGCGCCAGCGGCACAGTGCCGCGCACAATGCTGCGCAGGCCACTGCCCATCCCGTACATAACAATGCTCGCCGCCGCCCAGCCCGGTGCCAGGAACAGCATGATGGCGCCCAGCGCCACCAGCCCTGCCGATGCAACCAGTGTCCATATCGGGTGGGTCTTGCGGCCCAGCGCCATTTCCAGCAGCCGGCCACCCACCTGCGCCGGCCCCACCAGCGTGCCCAGCGCCACCGCCGCCGCCAGTGCCATGCCGCGTGCCTGCAACAAGGTCAGCAGGTGCACGGCAATCACCGTCATCACGGCATAGGCCAGGGTGAAGATCACCGCCACCAGGTAGAACGGAAACAACTGGTCGCGCCGCAGCGTTCCCGCCGGCCTGGCATTGGCGGCCACGGCTGGCGCGGCGGCTTCACGAGGCAGCGCCAGCAGATACAGCGGCAGCACCAGGGCGAATTGCAGGGCGGCATAGGCCAGGCAGGCGCCCCGCCAGCCCAGCCCTTCATTCAGCAGCGCCGTCAGCGGCCAGCACAGCGTGCTGGCAAAGCCGCCGAACAGCGTCACCTGGGTAATCGCCGGCCGCGCCTGCTCGCCATACAGCCGCCCAAGGGTGGAAAACGCCGGGTCATACAGTCCGGCGCCCATGCCCAGGCCAATCACCACCCAGGCCGCGAGAAAGACGGGCAGCCCCGGCGCCAGGGCCAGCGCCAGTTGCCCCAGGCCAATCAGCACCGCGCTTGCCGCCAGCACCCGGCGCCCACCACCCTGATGGATGCGCCGCCCCACCCAGGGTGACACCAGGCCCGAGACCACCAGCCCAAGCGAGAGCGCGCCAAACAGCCAGCTCAGCGGCCACCCAGTGGCCTGCGCAATGGGCACAGCCAGCACCGCCAGCAGGTAATAGGTGGTGCCCCAGGCCAGAATTTGCCCGACACCAATGGCCGAGACCACCAGCCGGCTCGGGCGCTCCGCGGCGGCGCTCGGTTGGGTCATGGCGCTGCACTGCCCTGGGCAGCGGCGACGCTGCAAGGCACTGGCGCCATGCTGCGTGGCTTAGGCACCGAGGGAGGCTTTGTTGGGCTCGTCATGCCAGGTTGGTAAACCACCAGCAGGTGCGGCCGCTACTGCCCATTGCCATCGCGCTGCGCCTCAGGCGGGCAGGTGCAGTACCGCGGCGCTGTCCAGCGCCAGGGTCATCCTGCTGCCCGCTGCCGGTACCGTGCCACCAAGGTTCAGCACCCACTCACCTTCGGCCCCCGGCACTTCTGGCCGCAGATGCAGGCGGGTGTGGCCGCCTTCGAAGAAACTCACCAGCACCACGCCACCCAGCGTGCCGGCGGGGTCAGGCCGCAGCGCCTCGGGCCGGCAGAAGCGGTCGCCGCCCAGATGGTTCAGCGTGCCGACAAACTGGCCAACGAAGCGATTGGCCGGCTGCTGGTAGACCGCACGCGGACTGCCCTGTTGCAGCACGCGGCCCGACTGCATCACCACCACCTGGTCGCCGAGCGCCATCGCCTCGGCCTGGTCATGCGTGACGAAGATGGTGGTGATGCGCAGCGTGGCCAGCAGCGCCGCCAGTTCCGCCCGCAAGGCTTCGCGCAGCCGGGCATCCAGCGCGCCGAAGGGTTCGTCCAGCAGCAGCAGGCGCGGTGCGGGGGCCAGGGCGCGGGCCAGCGCCACGCGTTGCCGCTGGCCGCCGGAAAGCTGGTCCACCCGCCGATGCCCAAGGCCTTCCAGCCGGGTCAGTCGCAGCATCTCGGCCACGCGGGCGGTGCGCTCGGCCTTCGGCACGCCACGCACTTCCAGCCCGTAGCCGATATTGCCGGCCACATCACGGTTGGGGAACAGCGCGTAGTTCTGGAACACCATGCCAATGCCGCGTTGCTCCACCGGCAGGCCGGTGACGTCGGTGCCGTCAAACAGCACGCGACCGCCGGCATCGGGCATCGCCAGGCCAGCCAGCAGCCGCAGCGTGGTGGTTTTGCCGCAGCCGCTCGGCCCCAGCAGCGCGGTGACGCTGCCAGCGGCGAATTCCAAGGTGGTCGGGTGCAGCGCCCGGGTGCCGTCAGGGAAGCTACGGGCGCAATTCTGCAGCAGCGCGGTCAGGCTCATCGGCCAAGCCTTTCGGAAAGCGCTTGCATGGCCACCAGCGGTGGCACCAGCAGCACCAGGAATACCAGGGTGAAGGCGGAACCGACTTCCAGCCGCATGGACGCATAACTGTCGGCCAGCCCCACCGGCAGCGTCATGGTGTGGGGCGTTGAAAGCAGCAGCGTCATGTTGAACTCGCCAATGCTGAGTGCCGTCACCATCAGCGCCCCGGCGAGAATGCCGCCACGGATATTGGGCAGCACCACGCCGAGGAAGCGTTGCCGGAAGTTGGCGCCACAGGCACGGGCGGCTTCCTCCAGCACTTCCAACTCGGCACCACGCAGCGCCGCCAGCACGGCGCGCAGCATGAAGGGCAGCGTGAACAGCACATGGCCAATGAGCAGAAAGGTCCAGTGGATGCGGAAGTCGCCTACCGCGCCCCACACCAAAATCAGCCCAAGAGCAGTGGCGATGCCAGGCACCGCGACAGGCAGCGTCAGCAATTCCTCCAGTAGACGAGCCAGGCGGGAGGGGGTGCGGGCCAGCGCATAGGCCGCCGGCACACCCAGCAGCAGCGTACACACCAGGCAGCACAGCGCCAGCCAGAGCGAAAGGCCGATGGTATGGGCGTAGAGGTCCCAGACCTTCACCACCCATGCAAGCGTCAGCCCGGCCGAGGCACCGAGAAACCAGTTGGCCGTCACCCCAGCCAGCGCCGAGAGCAGCACGGGGCCGATGAGAAACAGCGCAACAATGGCGGTCAGCACGGCGCTCATGCGTTGGCCGCCAGACTGCCGGAAGCGCCACGGGCCAGCGCCAATACCACCCAGGTCGTGGCGCCCAGCAACACGGAGAGCGAGGCCGCAACACCGAGATTCGTCGCCAGGGTGAACTCGGTATAGATCAGCATCGGCAGCACGCTGGTATCGGTGGCCAGGGTAAAGGCTGTGCCCAGCGCGCCCATGGCGGTGGCGAAGCAGATGGCGCCTGAAGCGACCAGCGCAGGCGCCAGGCCCGGCAGAATCACATCCCGCACCACACGCCAGCGGCGGGCGCCCAGCGAGCGGGCGGCTTCCTCCAGCGCCGGATCCAGCGCCTCGGCGGCGGCCATGATGGTGGCGATGCAGCGCGGCAGCGAGAAATACAGGTAGCCCGCGAACAGCCCGGCGAAGGAATAGGCAAAGACCAGGCGCTCACCGAACAATGCCTCAGTGACGCTGCCCACCAGCCCCTGGCGCCCGGCCAGCAGAATGACAAGGAAGCCGACCACCACGCCAGGGAAGGCCATGGGCAAGGTCAGCATGGCCACCAACAGGCGGCGACCTGGAAAGCGCCGACGCGCCAGGAAATGCCCCACCACGGCGGCCAGCGCCACGGCGCTGAACGACACCGCGGCGCTCAGCAATACCGTGTCCCGCAGGGCACGCAGGCTGCGCGGCGCGGTGATGGCCGCCCAGTAGCCCTGGCCTTCAAAGCCCAGCATGGCCAGCTTGGCCAGCGGCAGCAGGAAGAAGGCCAGCAACAGCACCAGGGCGGGCGCCAGCAGCGCCGCCCGCAGCAGGAAAGGGCCGGCCGATTCAGACCTTCGGGCCATGCGGCCCTCCGATCATCAAGCGGCTGGTCACCCGCCGACTTCGTCGCGGTAGCGCGCCACAAAGGCTTCCTGCGCCGCCACCATGCCGGCGATGTTGATCGGCTGGGCGCGGGCATACTCGCTCGCCGGCAGGAACTTCGCCGCCGCGTCGGCGCTCATCGCGCTGGCCCGCACCGGCCGCAGATAGGCGTTGGCCCAGATGGCCTGGCCGGCATCGCTGAGCGTGAAGTCGAGCACGCGCTTGCCGTTCTCGGCATTCGGCGCGTTGGCGACAAGGGCCATGATGTAGGGGAAGCTGACCGTGCCCTCGCTGGGCAACACGAAGCGGCAGTCGGCCTTGTCGGTGAACTGGGCGCGCATGGCGTTGAAGTCGTAGTCGAACAGAATGGGGATTTCACCGGAAACCACGCGAGCATAGGCGGTCTGCGTTGGCGTAATGGCGCCATTCGCCTTCAGCGCCTTGAAGTAGCTGATGGCCGGTGAGAAATCCGTGTAGCTGCCGCCCAGGCCGAGATTGACGGCGACCATGCCAACCTGACCGACCGCAGCGCTGACCGGGTTCAGGTAGCCGACCATGCCGCGATATTCCGGCTTCAGCAGGTCGCGCCAGCCGGCAGGCACGGGCTTGCCACGCAGCGCCGCCACGTTGACGAACAGGCCGAGCGTGCCCGAATGGATGGCGAACCAATGGCCATCGGGATCCTTCATGCCGGCGGGCAGGGCTTCGATACCCTTCGGAGCGTAGGGCTGGGTCACGCCCTCGGCCTTGGCGCGCGGGCCAAAATTGCCGCCGAGATAGACCACATCGGCAACCGGGCGGGCCTTTTCCGCCAGCAGCGCGGCCAGCGCCTGGCCGCTGTTCTTGTTGTCATGCGGCAGGGCAATGCCCAGGTTGTCGCGAATGGCGCGCAGCGCGCTGGCCCAGTCGGCCCACTCCGGCGGGCAGTTGTAGCAAACGGCGCGATTGGCCTGGGCCAACGCTTGATGCCAATGGCTGGCAGCCAGTGCGGCGGTGGCGGCGAAAAGGGTACGGCGATGCATGGCGGCCTCCTGCGGTCGCGCGGCTTCTGCCCAGGCTGTGTTGCTGTTGTGCGTCGCTTTGGTGGCGGTCGCGTGAACTCCGCCAATCCAAGGCATTGGCCACGACGGAACCTTGTGCGGCGGCCTGCCTTATAAGGGTCCGCGCTGAATCGGTGCTAGGTTACACCGCCCAGGCGCCGCGGCGCGAAGGAGCGGATGATGCGAGTTCTGGCCGGCCAGGTGGTGGCACTCAGGCTGTTCGACCTGGCCTATGAAATTGACCTGAAGCGCGCCGAGGCGCTGTGGTCCGAGCGCGCAGGTGGCACCGCCGCGCGCAGCCGGTTGGTTGCCACGCCAGCCAAGGCCATTTCCTTTGGCGTGCCACCGCTGGCGCTTGACCTGGGGCAGGTTGCGCTGACCATCGGCGGGGTGGCGCAGCAGGCGCAGGCCAGCGCGCGGCTTTATGACTTCGGCATTGTGGCCGTGGCATTGCGGCTGCCGGTACGCGATGTCGATTGGCTCGGCTTTACCCAGGTGGTGAACGAAACCGACCGGGCGATTGGCCCCGCTGCCGAAAGCGCGCCCTGGGAAGCGATTCTGGCGCGGTTGCGCGGCCCGCTGCATGAGGCGCTGGACCGCCCGAGCGCCACGCCATTGCAGGAGGACTACCTGCTGGCCATGGTGAATCGGCTGGAGCCAGGGATGACCGCCGAGGCCCTGCTGAATGAGGTTGACCTGGTCCCGCTGCTTTCGGGCGAGACGCGACCACTGGCCGAGGCAGCGCGGCGTGACCTGCTGCGGCATCGGTTTTCCTACTACCCCGACGATCTGGTGGTGTTGACCTGGGACCGTGCCTTCATCCTCGAACCACGCGGCGAGACCGACGTGGCCGATGTGCTGGAAATGGCCAATGCGCAACTGCTGGAAATGCGCACCTATGACGAAATGCTGGACGCCGAGTTGCCACGCATGCGCGACCTGGTGGAAGCCGCCCGGCGCCGTACCAACCTGCTGGCGGCGCGGCGCTATAGCCGCTTGGCACGGCGGCTGCACACGCTGGTGGCGGAGGTGACGGAGTTGGCCGAGCGGCTGGACAATGCCCTGCAGGTGACCGAGGACGTTTACCTGGCCCGGGTTTATGCGGCCGCCATGGAACAGTTCCGCGTGGCCAATGTAAGCGCGGCGGTGGACCGCAAGCTG
The DNA here is from genome assembly GCA_947446625.1 of Acetobacteraceae bacterium. GTDB lineage: Bacteria > Pseudomonadota > Alphaproteobacteria > Acetobacterales > Acetobacteraceae > CAIMOR01. Next base: position 6,210 of record CANFIE010000028.1, read on the forward strand.
GCCATCATCCGCGAAACCTATTCCGCCCTGCATGGCGAGGCAGCCGGCGCGCGGGCGGAATTGCTGGAGATTGCCATCCTGGCGCTGATTGCGTTTGAGATTGTGCTCTCCTTCGTGCGGCGTTGAGCGCAGAGCAGGGCGTGAGTTCATCATACCGCCGTTGAAGCGCCTTTGAACTGCAACACTGTCTCGGCAGAAGCCGCTTGCCCGGGCGCATTGGCCATGCCCGCGCAGGCTGCTGCCGCCAGCGACAAGGAACCCCGATGGAATACTCCCGCCGCTTCAAGTTCCTCGTCTGTGCGCCGAACTTCGACGAGAGCGACCTGGAAGGCGCCCGGCTGCGCCAAATCATCAGCGAGATCGAGCAGGATGGCTATCAGGTAGCCCGCGCCCGACGCGACGATGATGCCGAGCTGGTGGTGCGCACCGATGCCGCGATTGGCTGCGTGGTGGTGGATTGGGGCAAGAAGGGCTTGCAGGGCAAGTCGGCGGCGCTGATCTCGCTGATCCGCAAGCGCGGCCTGGAAGTGCCGATCATGGTGCTGGTCCGCCGGCATCGGCTGGAGGATATTCCGGTGGAGGTGCTGGACGACGTGGATGGCTACGTCTTCCTGGCCGAGGAAACGCCCGACTTCATCGCCAAGAATCTCATCAGCAAGCTGCGGCAATATGCCGAGACGCTGAAGACGCCGTTCTTCGGCCGGCTGGTGGATTATGCCGAGGAAGGCAACCAGCTCTGGACCTGCCCCGGCCATAATGGCGGCGTGTTCTATCGCCGCTCTCCCATCGGCCGCATCTTCGTCGAGCATCTCGGCGAAGCCATCTTCCGCGACGACCTCGACAATTCCGTGCTGCAACTGGGCGACCTGTTGACGCATGAAGGCCCGGCGCTGCAAGCCGAGCGCGAAGCGGCAAAGATCTTCGGCGCCGAACGCACCTATTTCGTGCTGAACGGCACCTCCTCCTCCAATAAAATCGTGCTCTCGGCGCTGCTGGCCGAGGGCGACCTGGTGCTGTTCGACCGCAACAACCACAAGGCGGCGCATCACGGCGCACTGATCCTGGGCGGCGCCATTCCGGTTTTCATCGAGACCGACCGCAACCCGCATGGGCTGATCGGCCCGATGCGTGCCGAAGCGCTGGATGAGGATGCGCTGCGGGCGCAGATTCGCGCCAACCCGCTGGTGACCGACCCGGAAGCCTGGTGCAGGCCGCGCCCGTTCCGCGCCGCCGTGGTGGAGCAATGCACCTATGACGGCACCATCTACAGCGCCGAGGACATCCTGCGCCGCATCGGCCACCTCTGCGACTACATCCTGTTCGACGAGGCCTGGGCCGGCTTCATGAAGTTCCACCCGCTGTTCCGCGGTCGCTTCGGCATGGGGCTGGAAGGGCTGGGGCCCGACAGCCCGGGCATCATCGTCACGCAGTCCACCCACAAGCAGCTGGCCAGCTTTTCCCAGGCCAGCCAGATCCACGTGAAGGACAGCCACATCAAGGGCCAGCGGCGGCATGTCGGCCACCACCGCTTCAACGAGATGTTCCTGCTCCACGCCTCCACTTCACCCTTCTACCCATTCTTCGCCTCGCTGGATGTGGGCGCACAGATGATGAAGGGCCGCTCGGGCGAGGTGCTGTGGGACGACACCATTCGCCTGGGCATTGAGGTGCGCAAGAAGCTGCGCGCCATTCGGCGTGAGATCTCCGAGAAGGAAGCCGACCCGGCCCGGCACTGGTTCTTCGACCCCTTCGTGCCCGACCAGGTGGAAGGCACGCCCTGGGAGGATATCCCAACCGACCGGCTGGCCAACGACCCGGCCTGTTGGGCGATGCAGGGCGATGCCGCCTGGCACGGCTTCCACAACGTGCCCCCCGGCTTCGCCATGACCGACCCGAACAAGCTGACCCTGCTGACGCCGGGCTTCGACCGTACCACCGGTGAATACGCCGAGCACGGCATTCCCGCGCCGGTGGTGGCGGAATACCTGCGGCAGAACCGCATTGTGCCGGAGAAGAACGACCTCAACTCCATGCTGTTTCTGCTGACGCCCGGCGTGGAGAGCAGCAAGGCCGGCACGCTGCTGAGCCACCTGGTGACGTTCAAGAAGCTGCATGACGAAAATGCGCCGCTGGACGAGGTGCTGCCGACCTTCGTGGCCAAGCGCCCCGGCGTGTACGGCAAGCGCCGGCTGCGCGACCTGTGCGCCGAAATGCACGCCTTCTACCGCGCCGCCGGCACCAGCCTGTTGCAGCGCGGCCAGTTCCGCGCCGCGCATTTCCCCGAGATGGCGATGCTGCCCCAGGCCGCGGTGAAGGAGATGGTGCGCAACAAGGTGGACTACCTGCCGCTGGACCAACTGCGCGGCCGCATCGCCGCCACGCTGTGGGTCGTGTACCCGCCGGGCATCGCCACCATCATTCCCGGTGAGCGGCTGACCGAGGCGGCGCAGCCGATGATTGACTACCTGAAGGTGTTTGAGCGCGGCGCCAATCTATTTCCGGGGTTTGAGAACGAGATCCAGGGCGTGTACCGCGAGACCATGCCCGATGGGCAGGTGCGCTTTCACACCTACGTGCTGGCCGAGTAGGTTGCCACAGCCGCCGGGGTTCGGCGGCGCCATGCCCATCGGGCAAGGCCCTGCATCGCCTTGACAGCAAGCCCCTGGCCCAACCAGGCTGTCATGACATTTTGGTTAAGGAGCTACCTGTGCGGGGCAGGCGCCGCGTTTCCATGACGACCTACCGGAGCCACCGGCTTGAGGTTTTCGACGACCAGGGCGATGGCTGGCAGGTGGTGATCCACCCGCCAGTGGCGTTTCAGCGCATTACACTGAATAACCGCGTCCCAAGTGGCCTGGCCATTCTGGTCGCCGAGGCGCGGGCACGGGTTGACCGCTGCATCATGCCCAGCGTGCCAGAGGGCTACCCCTAAAACCCGCTGCACCTGCTTCAGCTTACCCGCTGGCCACCGCGCCACACCTGGCGCACCACCGGCTGGTCGCCGGCCATGGCCACCCGCACCAGGTCGGCGCGGCGCCCGGCTGCCAGTTCCCCGCGGTCCAGCAGGCCGGTAGCCAGCGCCGGGTTGCGGCTTACCATGGCCACCGCCTGCGGCAGCGTTACCCCCACCCCAAGCCCGGGCAGCCGAAACGCCGCGAGGAGCAGGCTGGCGGGCACATAGTCGGAAGACAGCACCTCCAGCAGGCCCTGTGCCGCCAGCTCGGCGGCGGCAATATTGCCGGAATGCGAGCCGCCGCGGATCAGGTTGGGCGCGCCCATCATCACGGTAATGCCGGCCTGGCGGCAGGCCTGGGCCGCCTCCAGCGTGGTTGGAAACTCGGCCAGCGCCACACCATCCCGGGCTGATTCTGCCACATCTGCCGGGGTGGTATCGTCGTGGCTGGCCAGCACCACGCCATGCGCCTTGGCCAGCGCAACCAATGCGGCACGATGCCCATCGCCGAAGGCCTCGGCCTGGGACAGCTTGCGCCGCGCCGCCGCTTCCACCTCGGCCCGGTTGGCACCATGGCGGGCGGCATAGGCGTAGAACTGCTCGATATCGCGGAACTGCCGTTGTCCCCGCGTGTGGTCCATCAGCGAGATCAGCCCCACCGGATACTGGCCGAGCAGCGCGGTTGTTGCCGTCACCACATCGGGCGCGGGCAGTTCGCAGCGCAGATGGGTCAGATGGTTCGCCCGCAGCAGGCCTTGCCGCTGCGCTTGGTCCAGCGTACCCAGCAACGCCATCGCCTCGCCGCCCAGGCCACCGCCATCGGCATCAGTGCCAACACGCAGTGAATCGAACACGGTGGTGATGCCCGAGGCAGCGATCTGCGCATCATAGGCCAGCACGGCGCCGAGTGTATCCCAGCGCACCTGCGGGCGTGGCTGCAGGTGGCTCTCCAGGTGGTCGGTGTGCAACTCCACCAGCCCAGGCAGCAAAAAATCTCCGCCCAGATCCTGCGCGGCGGCACCCGCATCGCCCTCGCCAAGTCCCACAATCCATTCGCCGGCAACCGCCAGCCAGCCAAGCACGACGCGATCCGCCAGCACCAGCCGGGCATTGCCAAAAAGCGTTGCATGCGTCAGCCCCGCCAACGGCATGGCCGGGGTATTGATGTCAGGGCTCATCGCGCATCCTCGTGGCAGCCGCCCTCCATGCGGCAGAAGCCTGCCGCACAAGATGAAGCTTGCATGAAAATGCCGCCTGCCTGGCGCCGCGATGCACCAGTTGTCATGGCTCTGCCTTCAATCCGTAACCCGGCTGTGGCCGCCCATTGTTAAACGCCGCGCGCTTGAAGGAGGCGGTTGATGGCGCAGCGGCGGAATGTTTTGTTGATTGTGGTGGACCAGTGGCGCGCCGACTTCGTGCCCAAACTGGGCGCTGAATTCCTCCGCACGCCAAACCTGGACCGGCTTTGCGCCGAGGGCGTCACCTTCGCCAACCATGTCACCAACGCGGTGCCCTGTGGCCCGGCGCGCGCCAGCCTGTTGACCGGGCTGTACCTGATGAACCATCGCGCAGTGCAGAACACCGTGCCGCTGGATGCGCGCCACTTCAACCTGGGCAAGGCGCTGCGCCGCACCGGCTACGACCCCGCGCTGATCGGCTACACCACCACCACGCCAGACCCGCGCACCACTGGCCCGAAGGATCCGCGCTTCACCCACCTGGGCGAGACGATGGACGGCTTCCGCAATGTTGGTGACTTTGAGCCGACGATGGACGGCTATTTCGGCTGGCTGGCCAACAAGGGCTACAAGCTGCCCGAGAAGCGCGAGGATATCTGGCTACCGGAAGGTGAGGACGCCGTGCCCGGCGTAACCGACCGCCCCTGCCGCGTGCCGCGCGAACTTTCTGATAGTGCCTACTTCACCGACCGTGCGCTGAGCTACCTGAAGGGCAAGGGCGAGCAGCCCTGGTTCCTGCACCTGGGCTACTACCGGCCGCACCCGCCCTTCATTGCACCGGCGCCGTACCACGCCATGTACAACGCCGTCGACATGCCCGCGCCGGTGCGCGCGCCCAATGTGGCTGCCGAGGCAGCACAGCACCCACTGCTGGATTTCTACCTGAAGGGCATTCCGCAGGGCAGTTTCTTCCATGGCGCCGGCGGTTCCGCCAGCGCGCTGGACGAAGCCGCGGTGCGCCAGATGCGTGCCACCTATGCCGGGTTGATCACCGAGGTGGATGACAATCTCGGCCGCGTCTTCGCCTATCTGGACGAGACCGAACAGTGGAAGGACACGCTGGTCATCTTCACCAGCGACCATGGCGAACAACTCGGCGACCACTACCTGCTCGGCAAGATTGGCTATTTCGACGAAAGCTTCCGCGTGCCGCTGGTGGTGAAGGACCCCGACAATCTGGGCCGCGCCGGCCAGGTGGAACGCGCCCCGACCGAGGCGGTGGATGTGATGCCGACCATCCTCGATTGGCTGGGCGGCGAGATCCCGCGCGCCTGCGACGGTGCCTCGCTGTTGCCGCTGGTGGCGAATGGCGCGCCGGCCGGCTGGCGCGACCTGCTGCATTATGAGTTCGACTTCCGCGACGTCATCTTCAGCAGCGGCCGACCGGAAGGCGCGCTGGGGTTGGAGATGGACCAGTGCTCGCTCTGCGTGGTGCAGGACGAGAAGTACAAATACGTCCACTTCGCCGCGCTGCCGCCGTTGTTCTTCGACCTGGTGGCGGACCCCACGCAACTGCGCAACCTGGCGGAAGACCCCACCCATGCCAGCCTGGTGAAGGACTACGCGCAGAAGGCGCTGTCCTGGCGGCTGAACCACGCCGAACGCACCCTCACCGCCTATCGCGGCTCACGCACGGGCCTGGAGAATCGCCGATGAGCAAGCTCAACCGCAGGCAGGCCCTGGCGCTTGGCCTCACCTTGCCGCTGCCCGCGCTGGCGCAGGCCGATACCCGCCCAGTGGTGACCGTGGCGGTGCAGAAGATCAGCAACACCAACTCACTGGAACCGCTGCGTGAGCAGAGCAATGTGGGTGAGCGCGTGTTCCTCACTTCGTTGTTCGAGGGGCTGATTGGCCGCAACTACCAGGGCGCCTTGCAGAACGAGGCGATGCTGGCCACCAGCTGGCGCCGCATTGACGACCGCACGGTGGAGTTCGCGCTGCGGCAGGGCGTGAAGTTCCACAATGGCGAGACCATGACCGCCGAGGACGTCGCCTATTCATTCGGCCCGGAGCGCATGTTCGGCCCCGAGGGCATGCGCCCCGACCTGCAAGGCCAGACCCTACGCACCACGGCGGAGATCACCTCTCTGGCCGGCAAGAGCCTGCCGCCGGAAGTGCCCGCCATTGCGCGGCGTATGCTGCCGGCGCTGGAAAAGGTTGAGATCGTCAACAGCCACACGGTGCGCTTCGTCAACCGCACGCCCGATGTTGTGCTGGAAGGCCGGCTGTCGCGCATTGGCAGCGAGATCGTGTCGCGTCGTGGCTTCGAGGCCGCCTCGAGCTGGCTGGACTGGGCGCGCAAGCCGGTGACAACCGGCCCCTACAAGGTGCGCGAATTCCGCGCCGACAGCATGCTGGTGCTGGAAGCGCATGACGAGTACTGGGGCGGCCGGCCACCGATCCGCGAGTTGCGCTTCGTGGAGGTGCCTGAGGTTTCCAGCCGCATCAACGGCCTGCTTTCAGGCCAATACACCATGGCCACCGATCTGCCGCCGGACCAGATCGAGACGATCGAGCGCAATCGCGCCTTCGAGGTCAAGGGCAGCACCATCCTGAACCACCGCATCACGGTGTTCGACAAGAACCACCCGCAGCTGCGCGATGCCCGCGTGCGCCGCGCCTTCACCCACGCCATTGACCGCCAGGCGATTGTGGATGCGCTATGGGGCGGCCGCACCGTGGTACCGAAGGGGCTGCAATGGGAGTTCTACGGCCCGATGTACCAGGCCGACTGGAGCGTCCCCGCCTTCGACCAGGCCGAGGCGCGCCGCCTGCTGCGCGAGGCCGGCTACAAGGGCGAGCCGATTCCGTACCGCCTGCTGAACAACTACTACACCAACCAGGTTGCCACCGCGCAGGTGCTGGTGGAAATGTGGCGCGCCGTTGGCCTGAACGTGCAGATCGAGATGAAGGAGAACTGGCAGCAGGTCTTCGACACCTCGACCCAGCGCGGCATCCGTGACTGGTCCAACTCGGCGGCATTCAATGACCCCGTATCCTCTCTCGTCAATCAGCATGGCCCGAATGGCCAGCAGCAGCAGATGGGCGAGTGGACCAACACGGAGATGAATCGGCTTTCGGTGGAACTGGAAACCAGCACCGACCGCGAACGTCGCCGTGCCGTGTTCCGCCGCCTGCTGGAAATCGCCGAGCGCGAGGACCCCGCCTATACCGTGCTGCACCAGAACGCCACCTTCACCGCCAAGCGGCGAGACCTGAAGTGGCAGGCGGCGCCGGCCTTCGCCATGGATTTCCGCGCGAAGAATTGGGGCGGTTGATGCGGCTGACCCGACGCGCCGCGCTCGCTTCGGCGGTACTGGCCGTACCTGCCCTGGCCCAGGCCGACCAACGGCCCACGCTCACCGTGGCGGTGCAGAAGCTGTCCAACTCCAACACGCTGGAAACGCCGCGCGAGCAGTCCAATGTCGGCTTCCGGCTGTCGCCAAGCTATGCCAAGCCACTGATCGGCAGCGATTGGCAGGGCGATCTCTCGGCCGTGCCGGGGCTGGCCACTGCATGGCGCCGCGTGGACGACCGCACGGTGGAGTTCACGCTGCGCGACGGCGTGCGCTTCCATGATGGCCGCACCATGACGGCCGAGGATGTGGTGTTCAGCTTCACTGAACGCCTGCATGGCAGCCCTGGCCATGCGGTGCTGCCGGAGATACCGGCAGTGGCCACGCGGACCTTCCCGGGCTTCGAGCGGATTGAGATCGTGCGGCCCGGCGTGGTGCGCTTCATCAATCGCCTGCCGGATGTGACGCTGGAAGGCCGGCTGGCGCAGAATATCGGCGTGGTGCTGTCCCAGCATGCCTGGAACAGCAGCGCCGACTGGATGGCCTGGGCGCGCCGCCCTATCGGCACCGGGCCTTATCGCGTAACCGAATATCGCCCCGACCATTCCCTGGTGCTGGAAGCGCATGACGACTACTGGGGCGGCCGGCCGTCGGCACGGCGCATCCGCTTCCTGGAGGTGGCGGAGGTATCGAGCCGGGTGAACGGCTTGTTCGCCGGCGAGTTCGACTTCGCCTGCGACATGCCGCCCGACCAGGTGCCAGTGGTGGAGCGCAACCCGCGCTTCGAGGTGCTTGGCGCGCCGATCAACAACATCCGCCTGCTGGCCTTCGACCAGACCCACCCGCAACTGGCCAACTCGCTGGTGCGCCGCGCGCTGAGCCATGCGGTGGATCGGCAGGTGATTGTCGAGACGCTCTGGGCCGGCCGCACGCGCATTCCGAAGGGGATGCAGCTTGAGTATTTCGGCGAGACCTTCATCGCCGACTGGAACGTGCCGGCCTACGACCCCACTGAAGCGCGCCGCTTGCTGCGCCAGGCGAATTACCGCGGCGAGCCGATCCCGTATCGGCTGCTCAACAACTACTACACCAACCAGGTCTCCAATGCGCAGATCATGGTGGAGATGTGGCGTGCGGTTGGCGTGAATGTCGTGGTGGAGATGAAGGAAAACTTCTCCCAAACCGTGCAACCCGGACCGACGCGGGCGCTGCATGACTGGTCCAGCACTTCGTTGTTCGCTGACCCGGTTTCCGGCCTGGTGCGCAGCCTGGGACCGCAGGGCGACATGGCGCTGGCCGGCGAATGGCGCAACGCCGAGTTCCACGCGCTGTGCGGCGTGCTGGAAACCTCGACAGATCGTGCGGCACGGCGGGCCGCGCATCGGCGCATGCTGGAGATTGCCGAGCGCGAAGATCCTGCCTGCATGGTGCTGCACCAGGCGGCAAATTTCACCGCCAAGCGGCGCGATATCCAGTGGCGGGCAGCCCGCGCCTGGACCATGGATTTCCGCGCCAGCAACCTGGGATTTCCGGGCTGATGACCACGCCGCTGCTGCAACTGTCGGGCCTCAGCGTGGCATTCGGCGGCGCCACGGTGGTGCATGGCATCAACCTTGCCCTGGCACCGGGCGAGGCGCTGGGCATGGTGGGCGAAAGCGGCTGCGGCAAAAGCGTAACCTGGCTGGCCGCACTTGGCCTGTTGCCGTCCAAGGCGCGCGTGGATGGTAGCGTGAAGCTCGGCGGCACCGAGATTCTGCACGCCGCGCCGGCCATGCTGGACCATGTGCGCGGCGGCCGCGTGGCCATGATCTTCCAGGACCCCGCCACCGCGCTGAACCCGGTGCATCGGCTTGGCCGGCAGGTGCAGGAAGCGCTGCGCCTGCATCGCGGCCTGGATGGTGCCGCGGCACGAGCGGAGGCGAAGCGGCTGTTCGACCTGGTCGGCATTCCCGATGCCGCACGCCGGCTGGACGCCTTCCCGCATGAACTCAGCGGCGGGCAGAACCAGCGGGTGATGATTGCCATGGCGCTGGCGGGCCAACCGGAATTGCTGGTGGCGGATGAGCCGACCACGGCGCTGGACGTGACGATCCAGGCGCAGATCCTGGACCTGCTGCAAATGTTGCGGCGCGAGCTTGGCATGGCGCTGGTACTCATCAGCCATGATCTCGGCGTGGTGGCGGAAGTCTGCGACCGCGTGGCGGTGATGTATGCCGGGCGCCTGGTGGAGGAAGCCCCGGCGGCGCGCTTCTTCGCCGGCCCGCGCCACCCTTATGCGCAAGGCTTGATGGCTGCGCTGCCACCGCTGGATGGCCCGCGCGCGCCGTTGCGGGCGATTCCCGGCGGTGTACCCGAGCCAGGCGCGATGCCGCCTGGCTGCGCCTTCGCGCCGCGCTGCCCGCAGTGCGATATCGCCTGTGAATCCGGCGTGCCGATGCTGCGGCCTGTGGCGGCTCAGCACAACATTCGCTGTATCAGGAGCGCGGCATGAACGCATTGCTGCACGCCGACAATTTGGTGCGCCGCTACACCATGCACCGCGGCCTGTTTGGCCGGCCCATGGTGGTGCAGGCAGTGGATGGTGTTTCGCTGCGCCTGGAACGCGGCCAAACGCTGGGCCTGGTGGGTGAGAGCGGCTGTGGCAAATCCACCACCGGCCGCCTGGTGCTGGGGCTGGAGACGCCGGACGAAGGCAGCGTCAGCTTCGATGGCACACCGATGCCGGCCCTGGGCAGCGCAGCCTGGCGCGCCAGCCGCGCGCGCATGCAGATGGTGTACCAGGACCCGCTCGGCGCCCTGGACCGGCGCCTGCCGATTGGCACGCAGGTGGCCGAACCCGCCGCGATTCACGGTCTGGCACCACGCGTGGAGGAATTGCTGGCCGCAGTGGGCCTGCGCCCGGATCAGGCAGCGCAGTATCCGCACGAACTCTCGGGCGGCCAGCGGCAACGCGCCGTACTCGCCCGCGCTCTGGCGACCGAGCCGGAATTGCTGGTCTGCGATGAGCCGATCAGCGCGCTGGATGTCTCGATCCAGGCGCAGGTGATGAACCTGCTCGTTGAATTGCAGCAACGCTTTGGCATGGCCTTGCTGTTCATCAGCCATGACCTGCGGGCGGTGCGGCAGATGAGCCAGCGCGTGGCGGTGATGTATCTCGGCCGCATCGTCGAGGAAGGTGAGCCCGACGCGGTGCTGCACGCGCCCGCGCATCCCTATTCACGCGCGCTGGTCAGCGCCATTCCGCACCCCAGCAAGCGCGGCCAGCCACGTCAGGTGCTCCAGGGCGACCCACCCAATCCGGCCGACCGGCCTTCAGGCTGCGCCTTCCACCCGCGCTGCCCGGTTGCCATGCCACGTTGCGCTGTGGAGGCCCCGCTGCTGCGACCGCGTGCGGACCAGCGCCTGGTTGCGTGCCACCTGGTGGAGACGGCCTGATGCTGCGGTTCCTGACGCTGCGTCTCGCACGCGCGCTGCTCACCATCGCCCTGGTGGTCAGCTTCGCCTTTGTCGTGCTGCGGCTTTCCGGTGACCCGGCACTGCTCATCATGAGCGTGGATGCGCCGCCCGAAGCCGTGGCCGCCTTCCGCAAGGCATGGGGGCTGGATGAACCATTGTGGCGGCAATACCTCAGCTATTTCGGTGCCATCGCCAGCGGCGACCTTGGCCGCTCGATGCGCGATGGCCGCGACGCGATCGTGCTGGTGGGTGAGCGCATTCCCGCCACGCTGGCGCTGACGGTGCCGGCGCTGCTCATCAAGCTTGGCCTAGGCGTTCCGGCTGGCGTCTATGCGGCACTGCATCGCAACTCCTGGGCCGACCGACTGGTTATGTTTCTTGCCGTGGCTGGCTTCACCGTGCCGTCCTTCGTGCTGGGGCTGCTGCTGGTGCTGGTCTTTGCCGTGCAGCTCGGTTGGCTGCCCTCGGGTGGGCAGGAGAGTTGGCGCCATGCGGTGCTGCCCATCATCACCTTGGGTGTTGGTGGTGCGGCGGTGCTGGCACGCTTTACGCGCAGCGCCATGCTGGAAGTATTGGGCCAAAGCTACATCCGCACGGCCAGCGCCAAGGGCGTGCCCTGGGCGCAGGTGGTGCGCAGCCATGCGCTGCCCAATGCCGCCATCCCCACCGTCACCATCATCGGCTTCATGGTCGGCAGCTTGATAGCGGGCGCGGTGGTGGTGGAGAGCGTGTTCTCCTGGCCCGGCGTGGGCCGCTTGCTGGTGGTAGCGGTGGCA
>CANFIE010000029.1 GCA_947446625.1 Acetobacteraceae bacterium
CGGCGCTGATGCGCCTGCCACAGCGCCTGGGCCATCGGGTCATTGCCGCTCGGGCGGTCCGCCAGGGTTTGCAGCGGCCGGTGGCTCAGCCCCGAATCCGCCTCCAACCGCCTGTCCGCCGCTTCAGCCCCCGGCCAGTGGAAGCGGCGCGCCTGGCGCCAGCCCACAAAGCCCAGCCCGGCCAGCCAGCCCAGCAGCAGCAGCGCGTGCAGCCAGCCCGGCAACAGCGCCGGCAGGCCCAGCAGCGCGAAGATCGCGCCACCGCCCAGCACCCCCAGCACCGGCAACAGGCAGGGCCACAGGGCTTCCCAGCCCAGTGCGACCCGGGCCAGCAGCCGCTGGCGATGCAGGGCGCGGCTCAGGAAACGCCACCCAGCCAGGGCGGCAGCCGGCCCTGGCCCAGCATGGCCTCGTAGCTCTGGCGGTCGCGCACCACGGCGAAGCGCTCGCCTTCCACCATCACTTCCGCCGCCAGGGGCCGCAGGTTGTAGGTTGAGGACATCACCGCGCCATAGGCCCCGGCATCGAGGAAGGCCACCAACTCGCCCGGCGGCAGGTCCGGCAGGGCGCGGTCGCGGGCGAAGGTGTCGCCGGTCTCGCAGACCGGCCCCACCACATCGGCCAGGCTCAACGCCCCGCCGAAGGCTGCGGGCGCCACGGGCAAAATACCGTGCCAGGCGTCGTACATGGCGGGGCGCACCAGGTCGTTCATCGCGGCATCCGTCACCAGGAAGCGCCGGGTGGCGCCCCGCTTCTGGATGACGATGCTAGCAAGAAGCACGCCCGCCGGGCCAACAATCCACCGCCCCGGTTCCAGCATCACCGGCAGGCCCAAATCCCCCAGCGTGGCCTTGATGGCACCCGCCAGCGCCTCGGGCGCCGGGGCCGGCTCGTCGCGGTAGGGAATCCCCAACCCGCCGCCGCAATCGATGCGCTGGATCGGCAGCCCGCGCGCCCGGATCGCCCGCACCAGCTCGGCCAGCCGGGCATAGGCCGCCCGATACGCCGCCATGCCATTGGTGATCTGGCTGCCGATATGGGTGGCAATGCCCACCGGCTCGATGCCCGGCAGCGTCGCCATATGGGCGTACAGCGCCAGGGCGTCGTCGAAGGCCACGCCAAACTTGTTGTCGCTTTTGCCGGTGGTGATCTTGGCGTGGGTGCCGGCATCCACATCCGGGTTCACCCGAATGGCCACCCGGGCGGTACGCCCCAGGCTGCTGGCCAGCGCCGAGATCATCGCGATCTCCTCGGCGCTTTCGGCGTTGATCTGCTGGATATCCTCGGCCAGGGCCAGCCGCAGCTCGCGCTCGCTTTTCCCTACGCCGGAAAACACGATGTGGCCGGCCGGAATGCCGGCCTGCCGAGCGGCGCGCAACTCGCCTTCGCTGACAATATCGGCCCCGGCGCCTTCCGCCGCCAGCACCGCCAGCACGGCGCGGTTGGTATTGGCCTTCACCGCATAATGAATCTCGGCGTTCAGCCCGGCGCCTTTCAGCGCCCCGGCCAGCGCCTGGTAGCGCCGCCGCAGCGTTGTCGCGGAATAAACCCAGGTGGGGCTGCCCACGGCGGCGGCAATGCGTTGCAGCGGCACGCCTTCCAGCAGCAGGCCGTCATGGGCATGCAGTGAAAGGGCAGGGCGAACCGCGAGAAGTTCAGCGAAGGAAGGATCGGCGCCATCAAGGGCGAGAGCAGGGCTGGCCATGGGCTATATTGTGGCCCCGGCCCGCCGCCGAACAACCCTCAATCCACCCGTGCCCCGCTGGCCCGGATCAGCGGCGCCAGCCTTTCGCGCTGGGCATGGGCATAGGCGTTGATCCCGGCCTGGTTGATATTCCACGCCACGGCGCCCTGGTTGAAATAAGCCTGCACCAGATCAGCGCTTTCCACCGCCCGCTTGGTGAAGGCCGCCAGCCGCGCCACCATGGGCGCCGGCAGCCCGGCCGGGCCGGTGATGCAGGTCCAGCTGATCACATCAAACCCCGGCAACGTCTCCGAGATCGCCGGGATCTCGGGCGCCACCGGGCTGCGCCCCAGGCTGGTCACAGCTATCGGCTTCACCTTGCCTTCGCGGGAAAGCGCCAGTGTGCCTGGCATGTTGTCGAACATCATGGCCACGCGCCCGGCCATCAAATCCACCTGCGCCGGGGCGCTGCCGCGGTAGGGAATATGCTGCATATCCACCTGGGCCAGATGCTTGAACATCTCCCCGGCCAGATGCAGCGTGGTGCCCGACCCCGCCGAGCCAAAGCTGTACTTGCCCGGATTGGCCTTCAGGAAGGCGATCAGTTCCGGCACCGTGCTCGCGGGAATGGAAGGATGCACCGCCAGCAGGTTGGGCAATTGCCAAATGCCGGCCACCAGGGTGAAGTCCCGCACCACGTCAAACGGCAGGGTGGGGTACAGCGTGGGGGCGATGGCATGGCTGGCAATGCCGCCCAGGCCCAGCGTGTAGCCATCTGGCGTTGCCTTGGCGATGACATCGGCGCCCACATTGCCGCCTGCCCCGGCGCGGTTCTCCACCACGAATTGCTGGCCGGTCAGCTCGCTCAACTTGGCGCAGTAGATGCGCGAGAGCGTGTCGGTCGGCCCGCCCGGCGGGTAGGGGTTGATGTAGCGCACCGGCCGGTTCGGCCAGTCGCTGCCCTGCGCCGAGGCAAGGCTTGGGATGGCAAGCGTGCTGCCCAGCAGGGCGCGGCGGTTCAACAGCAATGGCATGGGCGTTCCCTTGCGCGGCCCCTTTTGGCGGTGGCCGCATTGGGGAAAAGCCTAGCGCGCCCGGCGGGCCGAAGGGTAGCCTTCATGCAACACCATAATGCCCCGGAGGAATTCCATGCTCTCTCGCCGCCTGTTCAGTGGTTGCGCCCTGTGTTCTGCCCTTGGTGGCGTGCTCGGCCTTACCGCCACCAGCGCCCAGGCGCAGCCTGCCCCGGCCGCCGGCGGGCTGACCCGCACCCTGGTCCGCCGGCAGGACGTGGCCGGCACCAACTTCGAGACGATCCAGATGCTGGTGGAAATCCCCGCCAATGGCGAAGCCGCGCCGCACACCCATCCGGGGCATGAGGCCACCTACGTCATCGAAGGCGAGGGCACGCTGATGGTGGCCGGCCAGCCGCCCCGCCAACTGAAGCCGGGCGACAGCTTCCTGGTGCCCACCGGCGTGGTGCACAGCGCCAAGAACGGTCCGCGCCCGCAGAAGCTTTTTGCCACTTTCGTGGTGGAAAAGGGCAAGCCGCTCGCCAGCCCCGCCTGAACCGCTTGCCCCCGCCCGATACTCAAGCAAGACTAAGTATCGGGAGAGCGCCGGCCATGGGCCGGACGTTTTGGGGGTGAAAGATGAGCGATTCCATTGCGCCGGTGGACCAGGTTCCACCGGCACCCAAGCTATTGGCGCTGGGCCTGCAGCATGTGCTGGTGATGTATGCCGGCGCCGTTGCCGTGCCGCTGATCATTGGCCGCGCGCTGCGCCTGCCGCCGGAACAGGTGGCGCTGCTGGTGAATGCGGACCTGTTCGCCTGCGGCATCGCCACGCTGGTGCAGTCGCTCGGCATCGGTCCCTTCGGCATTCGCCTGCCGGTGATGATGGGTGTCACCTTCGCCGCCGTCGGCCCCATGCTGGCCATGGCCGGCAACCCGGAACTCGGCCTGCTCGGCATCTTCGGCGCCTGTATCGGGGCGGGCATCTTTACCATATTGGTGGCGCCCTTCGTCTCGCGCCTGCTGCCCTTCTTCCCGCCCATCGTCACCGGCTCGGTCATCCTGATGATCGGCATTTCGTTGATGCGCGTTGGCGTCAACTGGGCCGCCGGCGCCCCGGCGCCCAACCTGCCCGGCTATGGCGACCCGCTGCACCTGGGCGTTGCCGCCGCGGTGCTGGTGCTCATCCTGCTCATCACCAAGTACGCCGCTGGCTTCTTCGCCAATATCGCCGTGCTCATCGGCATTGTGCTGGGCTGCGGCCTGGCCTGGGGCCTCGGCAAAATGGGCTTCGCCAAGGTTGAGGCGGCGCCCTGGTTCGGCCTCATCATGCCCTTCCAGTTCGGCATGCCGAAATTCGATCTCGTCGCCATTGTCACCATGAGCGTGGTGATGATTGTGGTGATGATCGAAAGCGCCGGCATGTTCCTGGCGCTGGGCGAGATGACCGGCAAGCGGATCGACCGCGACGCCATGACGCGCGGCCTGCGCACCGATGGCCTGGGCACGCTTGTCGGCGGCATCTTCAACACCTTCCCCTATACCAGCTTCAGCCAGAATGTCGGGCTGGTGGGCGTTACCGGCGTGCGCAGCCGCTGGGTCACGGTGTGCGGCGGCGTGCTGCTGCTGGCCATGGGCCTGGTGCCCAAGCTGGGCGCGCTGATGGAATCCGTGCCGGTCTTCGTCCTCGGCGGCGCCGGCATTGTCATGTTCGGCATGGTGGCGGCCACCGGCATCCGCATCCTGGCGGCGGTGGACTACCAGGCCAGCCGCAACAACCTGTTCATCGTCGCCATCTCGGTCGGCTTCGGCATGATCCCGCTGGTCGCACCGCAATTCTTCAAGGAAATGCCCAAGGCGCTGGAGCCCATCCTGCACTCCGGCATCCTGCTCACCGCCTTCGCCGCCGTGCTGCTGAACCTGTTCTTCAACGGCGTCCGCTCGGCGGCCGAGGCTGAGGCCGCCGCCGCCAGCGCCGCCGCCAAGGCGGAGCATTAGCCATGGAAGCGCTGCTGATCGAATGGGGCGGGCTGCTGCTGCGCTGGATGCATGTGCTGGCCGGCATGGCCTGGATCGGCAGCAGCTTCTACTTCATGCACATCGACGCTTCGCTGAAGCCCGCGCCGGATATCCCCCCCGGCAAGGGCGGCGAGGTATGGGAGGTGCATGGCGGCGGCTTCTACCAGGTGCGCAAATGGCTGGTCGCGCCGTCCTCGCTGCCGCCGCAGCTCATCTGGCACAAATGGGAAAGCTACAGCACCTGGCTCTCCGGCTTCGCGCTGCTCTGCTGGCTCTACTACGGCAGCAGCGACCTCTACCTCATTGATCCCGCCATCCGCGACATCTCCGCCGGCATGGCCTGGGTCATCGGCATCGGCGCGCTGGCGCTGGGCTGGCTGGTGTATGACGCGCTGTGCAAATCCCCGCTGGCGAAGGATGACCGCCTGCTCGCCGTCGTCGGCTTCGGCTTCGTTATTCTTGTCGCCTACGGCTTCCAGCAATTGTTCAGCGGCCGTGGCGCCATGGTGCATACCGGCGCGCTGATGGCCACCTGGATGACCGGCAATGTTTTTCTGATCATCATCCCGAACCAGAAGAAGGTCATTGCCTCACTCCTCAAGGGCGAGGCACCGGACCCGGCGCTCGGCAAGGCCGGCAAAATCCGCAGCACGCACAACAACTACCTCACGCTGCCGGTGCTCTTCCTCATGCTGGCCAACCACTACCCCATGGTGTGGTCCACGCCCTATGCCTTCGTCATTGTCGGGCTGGTGCTGGTGGCCGGGGCGCTGGTGCGGGTGTTCTTCAACCTGCAGCATCAGGGCAAGGGCAGCCAATGGTGGTGTTGGGCCGTGGCCGCCGCCTGCATCGCCGCCGCCGCCGCCATCAGCCTCACCTCCTCGCCGCTGGGGCGCGAAGCCCTGGGCCTGGCCTGGCGCGCCCCGCCGCCCTCCGCCGAGGTGGTGGAGATCGTCACCGCCCGCTGCGCCATGTGCCATGCCGAACAGCCGGTCTGGCCCGGCATCGGCATTGCGCCCAAGGGCGTGGTGCTGGGTGGGGCGGAATCCATCCACCGCCTGGCGCCGCAAATCGCGCTGCAATCGGTGCTCTCCAGCGCCATGCCGCCCAACAACATCACCGGCATGGAACTGGCCGAGCGCCGGGTGCTGGCCGCCTGGCTCTCGGGCCGCTAGAGCAATATCCGTTCGGATGGAATCATCAGAACGGATTTCTTGCTCTGGTTTCAAATAGTTGTAGAGCACGAAATGCGCCCAACAGGGCGCATGGTGCTCTAACCGGCGGTTTTGCCCCGGCCCGTTCTGGTCTATGCCGGCAGCCGATGACGGAGAGCCCGATGACCCGCGCCACTGAAACCCTTGCCGCCGCCGTTGCCGCCACCCGCGCCGATGCCGAGGCGCTGCTGGCCGCCATTGTGCGCATCCCCTCCGACAACCCACCCGGAGACTGCGCCCCGCACGCCGCCGCCACCGCGCCGCTGCTGGAGGCGCTGGGCTTCACCGTGGAACACCACCCGGTGCCCGCCGCCGACTGCGCCGCCGTGGGCATGCGCAGCGCCACCAACCTCATCATCCGCCACGTTTTCGGCCCCGGCGGCCCCACCGTGGCGCTGAACGCGCATGGCGACGTGGTGCCCCCCGGCGAAGGCTGGACGCAGGACCCCTACGGCGCCGCCGTGGTGAATGGCCGCATGTATGGCCGCGGCGTCGCCGTCTCCAAGTCGGACTTCGCCACCTACGCCTTCGCCATCAAGGCGTTGCAGGCCAGCGGCCTGGCGCTGAAGGGCGCGGTGGAACTGCACCTGACATACGACGAGGAAACCGGCGGCGAGATCGGCCCGCAATGGCTGCTGGCCAAGGGCCTGAGCAAGCCCGACCTCTGCATCTGCGCCGGCTTCTCCTACGCCGTCACCACCGGCCATAACGGCGTGCTGCACCTGGAAGCGGTGTTCACCGGCAAGCAGGCCCACGCCGCCATGCCGCATACCGGTGTGGATGCGCTGGAAGCCGCCACCGAAGCCCTGCGCAGCCTCTACGCCGAACGCGCCCGCCTCTCCGGCCTGCTCTCGGGCGTGGCCGGCATTGGCTGCCCCGCCGTTACCGTTGGCAAAATCAGCGGCGGCGTGAACACCAATGTGGTGCCCGACCGCATCGCCTTCCGGCTCGACCGCCGCATCATCCCCGAGGAAAACCCGGTGGAGGTGGAAGCCGGCCTGCGCGCGCTCATCGAGGCCGCCTGCCGCCGTGTGCCCGGCAGCAGCGTTCAGATCAATCGCATCGTGCTGGCAAGGCCCCTGGTGCCCACGGACGAATCCCGCGCACTGGCCGCCCGCATTTGTGCCCACGCGTCCGAAGTCTTCGGCACGCCGGTCAACCCGGTGGGCGTGCCGCTCTACACCGACGCCCGGCATTACGCCGAGGCCGGCATCCCCACCGTGCTCTACGGCGCCGGCCCGCGCAGCATCCTGGAAGCCAATGCCCACGCGCCGGACGAGAACCTGGTGCTGGAGGATCTGCACAAGGCCACGCTGGTCATCGCCCGCGTGCTGGCCGAGGTGCTTGCCGCTTAACCAGCATCCGCATAGCTTCCGCCGCAACCAGGTGGAGGAAGCGCATGCGGCGCAGGACATTGCTTACCGGGGCTGGCTTCACGCTGGCCGCCCCGGCCATGGTGCAGGCGCAATCCGGCCCCTTGGGTGAATGGCCCGGCAACCGCCCGGTGCGCATCATCCAGCCCAGCCAGGCCGGCAGTCCGGCCGATGTCTATGCCCGGATGTTCGCCGACCACTTCGCCAAAACCTTCGGTGGCACCTTCGTGGTGGAAAACCGCGTTGGCGGCACCGGCAGCATCGGCACGGCGGAAGTGGCCCGCAGCCCGGCCGATGGCTGGACCCTGCTGTTCACCTCCAACACCAGCCATGTGGCCGCGCCCCTGATGCTGAAAAGCGTGCCCTATGACCCGGTGAAGGACTTCGTCGGCATCGCCGGGCTGTACCACTACCCCATGATGCTCATCGTCACCCCCAGCGTGCCGGTCAGCACCACGGCCGAGTTCATCGCCTGGGCCAAGGCCCGCCCCGGTGGCGTCAACATGGCCAGCGTCGGCATTGGCAGCGTGGGCCACATGATGGCCGAGCGCTTCCACATGGCGGCGGGGTTCGAGCGCGTCCACATCCCCTATCGCGGCGGCCCCAGCGCCATCCTCGCCGTGGCTCAGGGTGAGAGCGACTACATTTTTGATAACATCGGCAATTCCGGCGCCTTCCTGCGGGAAGGCCGGCTCAAGGGCCTGTCCTTCACCGGCCGCGCCCGGCAGCGGCAAATGCCCAACCTGCCGCTGCTGTCGGAAATCGGCTTCCCTGGCTTTGTCGAGGATGTCTGGTTCGGCGTCTGGGGCCCGGCCGGCATGCCCCGGGCGATGGTCGAGAAGATCAACGCCGAGTCCAATCGCTGGCTGGCCAGCGAGGCGATTGTGAAGCGCATGAATGAAGGCGCCCATACCAGCCTGGCCGGCACGCCCGAGCAATTCCACGCCTACTGGATGGAAGACCTGCGCGCCTGGACCGGCATCGTGCGGGAAACCGGCATCAAGATGGAGTGACGGTCAATTGACAGTGTCGCCCGGGCAGGCCGATAGCTAGGGCAACTACTGGCTTGGAACGACCGATGACCGACGCGGAACTGCAGGCCCTGGTGAACCGGTACACTTGGTTCCATTCCCTGCAGTTGCGCCCGAATGTCTGGAGCCAGGGGACGAAACCGCCCGCGACCTTGGCTGCCGAGGCCGATGCCGTTTTTGGCCCGCTGGCCATGGCGGGCCGCAGCATTCTCGACATTGGCGCCTGGAATGGCTTCTTCAGCTTCGAGGCCTGCCGCCGTGGCGCCGCCAAGGTGCTGGCCACCGACAGCTTCACCTGGAACCACCCGGATTATCGCGGCCGCGAAACCCTGGAACTGGCCCGTTTCGCGCTGGGGCTGGACGACCTGATAACCACGCAGGTAGCCGACCCCATGGCGCTGGAGGTCATTTCCGGCACGCATGATGTCACGCTGTTCCTCGGCGTGTTCTACCACCTCATCAACCCCATTCCGGCGATCTTCGCGCTGCGGCGCCTCACCCGTCAGGTTCTGGTGGTGGAAACCCACCAGGACGCCTTGCACAGCCCCCGCCCGATGATGGTCTTCTACCCCGGCAAAACCCTGGCGAACGACCCCACCAACTGGTGGGGCCCCAATCCTGCCCTGATGTATGAGCTGCTCACCGAGGCCGGCTTTGCCCGCGTGTTGTACCGCCCGCACCCCGCCTGCCCCCCCGGGGCGCCGAACGGCTTGGCGGATCGGCGCGGCATCTACCATGCCTTCGTCAGCCCCAACCCCAGCCCGCTGGAAACCCCGGGCGGCCATGCCGGCTGGCTGAACCTGGCCGACCCCGCCCAGCGCGCCCAAACCGTGCACCCGGGCTGAACCAGCGGCGCCGCTTCAGGTGGCCTGGGTGCCCGCCACTGGCGGTCCCACCAGGCGGCGCACCCGGGCCAGCATCTCCGGCATGTCCCATTCGGCGGCGCCTTCCAGCCGGGCCACTTCAAGCCCGTTGCGGTCCACCACCACCGTGGTGGGCAGGCCGCGCACCCCCAGCGCCCGGCTGGCGGCGCCGCGCGGGTCCAGCCATACGCCCAAATGGGTCACGCCGCGTTCACCGTAAAACCGTTCCACCACGTCGCGCCCGCCCCGGTCGCTGGACAGCGCCAGCACCTTCACCCCTTCAGCCGTCAGTGCAGCCTGGGCGCGGTTCAGCGCCGGCATTTCCGCCACGCAGGGGCCGCACCAGGTGGCCCACAGGTTCACCAGCAACCCCTGGCCGCGAAACGCCGTGATCTGGGTTTCCACGCCCTGGGCGCTCAAAAAGCGCAATTCCGGTAGGGCGCGGGGCGGCAGGGTCTCGGCCAACTGGCCCATTCCGGCGGCACGGCCTTGCCCGGCGCCAAGCCCGGCGTATAGGGTCCCGGCACTCGCCAGCAATGCGCCCCGGCGGCCAACGTTTCGTATCACGGGAAATCCCCCTTCGTGTCCAACTCGTCCAACGTCCAGTGGGGCGGCCGCTTCGCCCAGGGCCCTTCGGCCATCATGCAGGCCATCAACGCCTCGGTCGGCTTCGACCGCAAGATGTGGCGGCAGGATATTCGCGGCAGCCTGGCCCATGCGGCCATGCTGGCGCATGTCGGCATCATCGCCGCTGCCGATGAAATGGCCATTCGCCAGGGCCTTGAAAAGATCGCCAGCCAAATCGAGGCCGGCGAATTCGAGTGGTCCGAAGCCCTCGAAGACGTTCACATGAACATCGAGGCCCGGCTGACCGAAGCCATTGGCGAGGCCGGCAAGCGCCTGCACACCGGCCGCAGCCGCAACGACCAAGTGGCGCTGGATGTGCGCCTCTGGGTACGAGACTCCATTGATGGCCTGTCCGAGCAACTCCGCGACGTGATGCGCGCCCTGGTGGCCCGCGCCGCCGAGCATGCCGGCACCGTCATGCCCGGCTTCACCCACCTGCAGCCGGCCCAGCCCACCACCTTCGGCCACCATCTGCTGGCCTATGTGGAAATGCTCTCGCGCGACCTTTCCCGCCTGGCCGACTGCCGCGCCCGGCTGAATGAAAGCCCGCTTGGCGCCGCCGCCCTGTGCGGCACCGGCTTCCCCATCGACCGCCACATGACCGCGGCGGCGCTCGGCTTCGCCGGCCCCACCCGCAACAGCCTCGACAGCGTGGCGTCGCGCGACTTCGCCGCCGAATTTCTGTTCTGCGCCGCCATGCTCAGCACCCACCTCAGCCGCTTCGCCGAGGAAGTGGTGATCTGGACCAACCCCTATTTCGGTTTCATCAAGCTGTCGGATGCCTTCACCACCGGCAGCAGCATCATGCCGCAGAAGCGCAACCCGGATGCCGCCGAACTCATCCGGGGCAAAACCGGCCGCGTCTTCGGCGCGCTGACCGGCATGCTGACCGTGATGAAGGGCCTGGCCCTGACCTATTTCAAGGACATGCAGGAGGACAAGGAAGGCATTTTTGATGCCGCCGAAACCCTCACCCTCACCCTGGCCGCCACCGCCGGCATGGTGCGGGACCTGCAACCCAACGTGGCCCGCCTGGCCGAAGCCGCCGGCGCCGGCTTCTCCACCGCCACCGACCTGGCCGACTGGCTGGTGCGCGAACTCAAGCTGCCGTTCCGGGACGCCCACCACATCACCGGCAAGCTGGTCGCCCGGGCCGAGGCCCTGGGCACCGACCTCGCCTCGCTCTCCCTGGCCGAGATGCAGGCGGTGGAACCCGGCATCACCCAGGCGGTGTTCGGCGTGCTCACCGTTACCGCCAGCGTCAGTTCCCGCACATCCTTCGGTGGCACCGCGCCGGCCAATGTGGCCCGCATGGCCGCCGAATGGCAGGAAAGGCTCGCCCGATGAAACCCGCTTTGCTGCTGCTGGCCCTGGCCAGCCTGGCTGCCTGTGGCCGCGTGGGCCCGCCCACCCCCCCAGGCCCTACGTCTGAGGTGACCTACCCCCGCTTCTACCCCAAGCCCGATACGCCCCAGGCCCCCGGCACCCGCGCGCAGCAGGCGCCCGGCCCGGTGGTGCCGCTGGTGGTGCCCATCACGCGCTGAGCCCGCAGCGGCGGCGCGGTGCAGAAATTCCTGCCGCGCCCGCTTGCCGCGGCCTAGAGCATCATGCGCCCTGCTGGGCGCATGATGCTCTATAACTATTTGAAACTACAGCAATATCTATTCTGATGATTCCATCAGAATGGATATTGCTCTAACCTCACGCCCAATGCTGGGCCCAAGCCCGGCGCGTGAGGAAGCCGCCATGTCCAACTCCCACCCGCTCCGCCGGCGCACCGCGCTTGGCGCCCTGGCGCTGCCCTTGCTGGCCAGCGCCGTCCGCGCCGAGGACCCTTGGCCCAACCGCCCGGTCCGCTTCATTGTCTGCTACGCCCCGGGCGGGCCCACCGATGTGCTGTCCCGCCTCTGGTGCGCCAAAATGGCGGAACTCACCGGCCAGCAATTCGTGGTGGAAAACCGCGCCGGCGCCGCGGGCAATATCGGCACCGACGCCATCGCGAAATCCCGGCCCGATGGCTACACCATGGGCATGGCCAACATCGCGCCGCACGCCATCGCCCCCACGCTCTACAGCAGCCTGCCCTTTGATGCCGGGCGTGACTTCTCGTTCTTCTGCGGCCTCTGGCAAATGCCCAACATGCTGGTGGTCAACAAGGACCTCCCGGTTACCTCGGTGCCGGAACTCATCGCGCTGCTGAAGGCCAATCCGGGCAAGTACAGCTTCGGCTCCGGCGGCTCCGGCACTTCGCCGCATCTCTCCGGCGAATTGTTCAACGCCCTGGCTGGCGTCCAGGTGGTCCACGTCCCTTATCGCGGCACCGGCCCGGCCATGACCGACGTGGTCGCCGGCCGCCTGCACCTGATCTTCGACAACATCCCCGGCGCCATCGCCCAGGCCCGTCAGGGCACGGTGCGGGCGCTTGGCGTCACCAGCGCCGCCCCCAGCCCGGTGGCGCCGGAAGTGCCGCCCATCGGCCGCTTCCTGCCGGGGTATGAGATCACCGCCTGGGCCGGCGCCTGCGGCCCCGCCGGCATCCCCGATGAGGTGGTCCAGCGCATTGCCGCCATCAGCCGCCAGGCCCTGGCCACACCGGAACTCACTCGCGCCTATCTCGACCTCGGCGCCTCCCCCTGGTGGACCACCCCGGCCGCCCTGGCCGCCCACCGCGCCGCCGAGCAGGCCAAGCTCGCCCCGGTCATCCGCGCTTCCGGCGCGCGGGTGGATTGATAACGACCGCGCTGCCATAATGCCCGTAACCAAAGGGAACGCCCAAATGACCAACGCCCGCCTTGCCCGCCGCACCCTGCTGGGCGCCCTGGCGCTGCCCGCCCTGGCCAGCGCCCAAGGGAATGCCCAGGGCAATGGCAGCGACTGGCCCAACCAGTCGGTGCGCTTCATCGGCATTTTCCCACCCGGCGGTGGCACCGACATTCTCAGCCGGATCTGGTGCATGAAGATGGCCGAGATCACCGGCCAGCAATTCGTGGTGGAAAACCGCAGCGGCTCGGCCGGCAATATCGGCACCGAGGCCATCGCCCGCGCCCGGCCGGATGGCTACACCATTGGCCTGGCCAGCGTTGCCGCTCTCGCCATTGCCCCCACCCTGTACAGCCGCATTCCCTTCGATCCCGAGAAGGACTTCAGCTACCTCGGCGGCCTGTGGCAGCTGCCCAACCTGCTGGTCATCAACAATGATGTCCCGGCCCGCACCGTGCCGGAACTCATCGCCCTCATCCGCGCCAACCCGGGCAAGTACAGCTTCGCCTCCTCGGGCAGCGGCACCACGGTCCATCTCTCGGGTGAGATGTTCAAGAGCCTGGCCCAGCTGGACATGGTGCATGTGCCCTATCGCGGCGGCGCCCCGGCGCATATCGATTTGCTGGCCGGCCGGGTGCAGATGATTTTTGACAACATCCCCCAAGGGCTGCAAAGCGCGCGGGAAGGCAAGGTCCGCGCCCTGGCTGTCACCAGCGCCCAGCGCAGCCCCTTGGCGCCGGAATACCCGGCCATGGCCGAATTCCTGCCCGGCTTCGATATCGACAGCTGGGGCGGCGTGATGGCCCCTGCCGGCCTGCCCCCCGCCATGGTGGAACGCATGGCCCGCATCACCCGCCAGGCGCTGGAAACCGATGAGGTGAAGCGCAAATACGCCGAAAATGGCGCCACCACCTGGCATCTGGGGCCGCAGCAACTGGCCAGCTTCCGCCGCCAGAACGAAGCCGCCTTCGCCCCCATCATCCGCGCCAGCGGCGCCCGGGTGGACTGAGGGCAGGGGCGGCGCCCACCCCGGCGCCGCCCTCACATCGTCATGGCCGGGCCCGTCCCGGCCATCCACGCCGCCGCGCCCAACCGCACGCCCCCCAGGCAGGCACCACCCACAGCACCGCTTGCACAGTCCAAAAGTTCCCTTTATGTTCCATATTCAGGGCGCACTGAGCCCTACCGTTCTTTCCCAATCGCATCCGCCCCGCTCTCCGCCCAGCGGAACGCCCTCCAACTGCGCCCCCCGGTTATTTGTCCGAAACCCGCAGCCGGCGCGAAACCTCAGTCCCTCATCGGCTGGTTCACCAGCCCCAGGTGCAGCCGCCGCACCGTGCCGGCCACCGCCGCATCAAGCCCCGGCCGGCCGTAAAACCGGCCGCGCACATGCAGGCAGCCGGCAATCGCCCGAATGAACGCCTCGGCCAGCACCGCATCCGGTGCCGGTGCATCCTGCCAAAAGCCGTCCAGCCCGCCCTGCCATACCAGCCCCTCAACCGCGAACATCGCCCGGCCCAGCGCCATGGTGCGCCGCCCCAGCCCAATGGCCCGGATTGCCAGCGTGCTGTTGATGGTCACCACCCCATGGCAGGCCAGAATCGCCACATCGGCATTCAGCGCCCCGTCCAGCAGGTGCACCCGCCCGGCCACCCCGGCCCGCGCCGCCATGGCCGCCACCCGGCTGGCCCAGCGCTTCACTCCCGGGTCCAGCGGATGCACCTTCAACAGCAAATGCCCGTCGCGCGGCGCGGCACGGGCAAAGCTGGCCACCACCTCGGCCATGGCGCTGTCATTGTCGGGGTAGGGCGAATAGGCCCGCACCGAAAAGTCGTTCTCCATCTGCATGGCAAACAGGTACAGCGGCCCGCGCCCGGCCAGGCCCCCCAGCACCGCCGCCGCCCGCGTCGTCTCGGCCCGTCGCCGCAGCAGCCGCCAGCCCGTGCCCAAATAGGCCGGCACAGGGTTGTGCAGCAGGTAGCTCTCATAATGCCGGAATGGCAGCGGCAGCAGGTTGGCCAAATGAAAGGCCATGTCCCAGCGCGCCTGCAGGCTGAAATCATCAGCGAAGCGCTGCGCCAGCACCGGCGCCGGGCAGGCCGCCGCCAGCGCCAGTATCGCCGCCGGGTCACGCGGAAACCGGCTCAGCGGCCCCATGCCGTCGCGTTCCAGCACTACCCAGTCGGGCCGCAGATAGCCATAGTCGGTCACGCTCACCGCCACGCCGGCAGCCTGCGCGGCGGCAATGGCCACCCGATGATAGGGCCGCTGCTCGCCCAGCAGCACCAGGTCGGTCACCGCCTCCCGCGCCAGGAGATCGCCAATGAAGCCCGGCCAATCCGCCGCCCGGCCCCGGAAATCCGTGGCCCCCGGCCCGCGCCAGAACAGCCGGTCGCCCAGGCTCAGATTCACCCGCCGTACGGCATGGCCCAGCCCGCGCAACGCGGCGCCCACCTCGGCGAAGAACGGGGTGATCGGCCCTTGCAGAAACAGAAAGCGCCGTGGCGTGGCGGTAGGCAGGGGCATCATCCGAAAGTTTGCCGTGCCGGGACATCACCCGGCCTTTTTCTCCCCCCGGCATTGCCGGCTGGCCCTGTTTGGGTCAAGCGCCAGCCGCACGGCCATGACCAAATCACACATGCGCACCAGCCGCCGCCCGCGCCGCGCCAACCCGCGCAGCATGGCGGGTGGCGGAAACGGGCAATAGGGCAGCACCGGCACCGCCACCCCCTCCGCTGCCGGCTGCGCCAAATGGGCCGCCAGCAACTCCACCCCGGCCAGATGCAGCGCCCGGGTTGCGGCGCTGGCACTTATCCCAGGTGGCAGCGCCACCACCTGCTGCCCCAGCACCGCCCCGGCATCTATTCGCGGCACCAGCCGGTGCAGCGTCACCCCCAGCACCGGCTCCGGCTCGGCCAGTGCCCACAGCACCGGCACCGGCCCCCGCCCGGCCGGCAGCAGGGAGGGATGCAGGTTCACCCCGCCGAGTGGCGCCAGCGCCAGGGTCTCGGCGGTGAAAATCTGGTCGAAATGCAGGCTCACCAGCAGATCCGGCGCGGCCTGCCGCAGCGCCGCCGCCATGGCCGGGCCGTTCACATCCGCCACCGGCAGCAGCGGCAACCCCCGCGCCCGCGCCAGCCGGGGCAGCCCGCCGGGCAAGGCATAGTTCACCAGCAAATAGGGCAGCAGCCGCCAGCCGGAGCGTCGCCAGTGCCGCCAAAGCTGCGCCAGCGCCCCGCCCGCCCCGGGCCGGTAGGGCAAGGACTGCCCCAGCAGCACCACCCGCACCCCGGGCAGCGCCAGCGCGGCGGCCACGGCCTCGGCGCTCAGCGGGCTGTCGCGGGTGAACAGCGCAACCCGCAGGCTCATCCCGCCAGGGCCGCCACGGCCTGGGCCACCTCGGCGGCACTGTGTTCACTGCTGAGGAAAAAGCGCAGCCGCGCCGCGCCCTCGGGCACCACCGGGTACAGAATGGGCTGCACATTGATGCCCTGCTCAAACAGCGCCGCCGCCTGCCGCGCCGCCCGCAGCGAGCCACCGAGGATCACCGGCACAATGCCCATCCCCGCCGAGGCGCCGGTATCCAGCCCCGCATCCCGCGCCAGGGCCAGGAAATGCCCGGCATTGTGCTGCAACCGCGCCACGCGCTCGGGCTCGGCCAGCATGATCTCCAGCGCCGCCAGGCTGGCCGCCGCCAGCGGGGGCGCCAGGCCCACGGAATAGACAAAGCCCGGCGCGGCGTAGCGCAGCAATTCCACCAGCGCCCGGCGGCCAGCGATGTAGCCGCCCGCACCACTGAGGGTCTTGGACAGCGTGCCCATCCAGATATCCACCTCGGCCGGGTCCACGCCGCAATGCTCGGCAATGCCGCGGCCGGTGGCGCCCAGCACGCCCAGGCTATGCGCCTCATCCACCATCAGCAGCGCGTCATGCTCGCGCGCCAGGGCGGTGAAGCGGGCCAGGTCGGGCAGGTCGCCATCCATCGAGTAATGCCCCTCGATGACAATCAGCGCCCGGCCATGGCGGCGGCGCTGGGCCGCCAGTTCGCGGCCGGCGGCGGCCCAGTCGTTATGCGCGAACCCCAGGCGGCGGGCACCGGAAAGCCGGGCACCCTCGATGATGGAGTTATGCGCCAGGGCGTCATGCAGAATCAGGTCGCGCGGGCCCATCAGCTGGCCGATGACCGTGACATTGGTGGCATGGCCCGAGACGAAGGTGAGGCAATCCTCGGCCTGGTGCAGCCGGGCCAGGGCGGCTTCCAGCGCCGCATGCACCGGGCGTTCCCCGGAAGCGAGGCGCGAGGCGCTGGCCGAGGTGCCGTAGCGGTCGATCGCGGCCTTGGCGGCGGCGGCCACGCGCGGGTCGCCGTTCAGGCCCAGATAGTTGTAGCTGGCGAAGTTCAGCATGGTGCGGCCAGCAATGTTGCTGCGGGCGCCGGCCACGCCCTCATGCGGGCGGAAATACGGGTTGGCGATGCCCAGTGCCTGCCCGGCCTCGCGCATCAGTGCCAAATCCCGCGCCCCGGGCAGGGTGCCGAGGTCGCGGCCAGGGGTGCTGGGCGCGGGCGGGGCGGCGGTGGTGGGCTCGGCGCCATGGCGGCGCGTCATCCGGTGCAGCAGGGCGGCGCGGGCGGCGGCGGAAAGGCCGAAATCGCTGGGCATCAGGCGGCGGCCTCGGTGCCGGGGCTGGGTTCATGCGCGGCCAGCAGGGCGGTGGCGGCGGCTTCCGGCGGGGCGCCGCGCATCTCGGCCAGCAGGCGCTGCGCCAGGGCGGCCAGGGTGAGATCCTCTGACAGCAGGCCGGGCGGGGCGGCCAGGCCCAGGCGTTGGTCCAGCGCGGCGCGCAATTCCATGCCGCCCAGGCTGTCCAGCCCCAGGCCGGAAAGCGGGGTTTCGGCGCGGATGCTGCCGGGCGGCAGGCGCAGAATGCGGCCCAACTCGGCGGCCAGGGCGTCTCGCAGCAGGGCCAGGGCCTCGGATTCCGGCGCGCTGGCCAGTCGGGC
>CANFIE010000030.1 GCA_947446625.1 Acetobacteraceae bacterium
GCCCTAATGCGGCGAGGCGGCTGGCGGCCAGTGAAGCCCCTGGCCCTGGCGCTGCTGCTGGTGCTGCTGGGAAATATGGTGGGGCACCGGGTGCTGGCGGTCTCTCCCTATGGGGCCACCTTCCTGCTGGCCCGGTTGCAGGCCGATGGCCCGGCGACGCGCACCTTGCAAGCCGCCTGCCCGGATGCGGGCTGGGATCTCTGCCAAGCGGTCCAACGCCTGCCCATGGATAGCGACATCTTCCTGTGGTCGCCTTCCAGCCCACTGAACCAGGATGCCAGCGGCAGACAGCGCTACTTTGGCGCCGTGGCGTTGGCGCCGGAAGCCAGAGCGATTGTTGCTGCTACCCTGGTGCGAGAACCCTGGGGTGTGGCGCGAGCCATGCTGCTGAACACCTGGCGCCAGCTTGGGCTAACCCGGGTGGGAGACACGCTCGTGAACGACAACCTGGGCATTGCGGTGACGCCGCGCGTGGCCGAGGGCTTTCCGGCCGCCGAGCAGCTTCGCTATGCTGAAGCACTTCAGCCGCAGGGCAAGTTGGAAGCCGCGGCCCGCGGGTGGCTGCGGCCGCATGGCTGGGTGCTGATGCTGGGGGCGCTTGCTGCGCTGCTGGCCCTTCGCCGCGCCCTGGCCTGGCGAGACGGCGAAAAGCTGGCCCTGATGCTGTGTGTGCTGCTGGGCCTGGCAGCGAATGCCTTCGCCACCGGCGCGCTTTCTGGTCCGCATGACCGTTACCAGGCTCGCATTGCCTGGTTGTTGCCGCTGGCAGCCCTGCTTTGCCGGCTGCCAACCCGGCCTGACGGGACCGTACGCCATGTCAACTAAGCCCGCCCTTCGCCGGAGCGCGAACCCAGGGGCACACTGCTTGCCTATGCTGAGAACATGATGGACACATTGCTTTCGCTGCAACTGGTGCTAGTTGCCGGCATCTTCGTCCTGGGTGGCTTCGTGAAGGGCGCGGTAGGGTTTGGCCTGCCGACCATAACGCTGGGCCTGCTGGCGTTGACCCGCCCCCTGCCCGAGGCCATGGCACTGACGGTAGGGCCAACCCTGGCCACCAATATCTGGCAGGGCCTGGCCGGAGGGCAGTTTCGTTCCACCGTCGTACGGCTGAAGGGCTTCCTGCTGCTTTCGGGCCTGGGCACGCTGGCGGCAACCGGGTTGCTGGCCCGTGCCGACGCTCGGCTGCTCTCTGGTGTGCTGGGTGTGCTTGTGGTCGCCTCCTCCCTGCTCGCCCTGCTTGGCCCGCGCTGGCCCCTGCCTGCACCGGGGACCGAGCGCTGGCTCTCGCCCCTGATGGGCCTGCTTTCCGGCGTGGCGAACGGTCTGACCGGCAGTTACATGATGCCGGCAGCTCCCTGGCTGACAGCGCTGCACCTGCCGCCCGCGCAATTCGTGCAAGCCTTTGGGCTGGGCGCCACTTTGGCCACCGGCCTACTCGCCGTGGGTATGGCTGGCCAAGGGTTGCTGCCGGTGAACCTCGGCCTGGCCGGGTTGGCGGTGCTGGCGCCAACCTTCCTGGGCATGTGGCTGGGCCAGCGGGCGCGCGGTGCCCTGCCTGAGCTGTGGTTTCGCCGCGTGGTGCAGTTGTTCCTCCTGGCGCTGGGCAGCAACCTGATGCTGCGCGGGCTGTTCTGAGGCCAGGCCCGCGCATCTGGCTTGCGTCCCGCCGCAAGCCGGTTGAAACAGGAGGTTCATGAGCCGGCCAGACCGGCCCTTCTGGAGGATGCGCGAAGCAGCATGGCGGCCTTGCCCGAGAAAATTGAGGCGCGGAGCGCGACCGACCTACCTCCCGCCGCACCGGTGGCCGCAGGGCGCAACCTGCTGTTCCTGCGCGAGGAAGAATTGCGCCTGGCCCAGGACCTGCTGTTCTTCGGGTATCGCGACTTCACCGGCGGGGCAGACCGCATCCTGGAGGAACTCGGCATGGGCCGGGCACACCACCGGGTGCTGCACTTCGTTGGCCGCCGGCAGGGCATTACCGTGGGTGAATTGCTGGCCATTCTCTCTATCACGAAGCAATCCCTTGGCCGCGTGCTGACGCCATTGGTGGAGGAAGGCTATGTGCTGCAATCCCCTGGCCGGAGTGACCGGCGCCAAAGACTGCTGTCCCTGACCCCCAAAGGGCTGGCGCTGGAACAGCGATTGTTTGAACGGCAGCGCGAGCATGTGATGCGCGCCTATCGTGAGGCTGGCGCTGTGGCGGTGGAAGGCTTCCGCAAGGTGATGCGCGGCCTGATGGGCCCGGAGGCCCGCGCCCAGTTGGAGCGGCTGGAACGCACCGAGCCCCCTGGCCCTGGTTCCCGCCCCGCCCGCAACGGCTGAGAAGGCACCGCCATGGCAAGCGACATCCCGGCTGAACAACCCCACCTGCTGGTGGTGGATGACGATGCCAGGCTGCGCAGCCTGTTGCAGCGCTACCTGGCGGACCAGGGCTTTCGGGTCTCGGTGGCCGCCGATGCTGCTGCCGCGCGCCAGGCCCTGGCCGCCATGGCCTTTGACCTGCTGGTACTGGACGTGATGATGCCTGGCGAAACCGGGCTGGAACTGGTGGCTACGCTGCGCGAACAGGGCAATGCGGTGCCGGTGCTGATGTTGACCGCCCGGGGCGAACCCGATGACCGGGTAGCCGGATTGGAAGCTGGGGTGGATGACTACCTTGCCAAGCCGTTCGACCCGCGGGAATTGGCCCTGCGCATTCGCACCGTGCTGCGCCGGGCAACCCCGCCCCCCGCTGCCCAGGCGTTGCTGCCAGTGCAGTTGGGCCTAAGCTGGTACGACCCCGAGCGCGCCGAACTGCGCACGCCTGAGGGCGTGGTGCGGTTGACCGGCGGGGAGGCAAGCCTGTTGACCGCCCTGGCCCGCCGCGCGGGCGAGGTATTGAGCCGTGACGAGATTGCCGCTGCCTTGGGCACGCCCGATGCCGGCGAGCGCGCCGTGGATGTGCAGGTGACGCGACTGCGCCGCAAAATTGAGCCTGACCCGCGTGAGCCGCGCTTCCTGCATACGGTACGGCACCGCGGCTACGTGCTGCGGCCGGGCGCGTGAAGGCGGCGCAGTTATTCGGCGGGCTGGGCCTGGAACGCGCCGGCCGGGATATGCAACGTGCGGGCAAGGGGGTGGTGCATCTGCTCCGCGCCATGCTGCCGCGCGGCATGCTTGGGCGCTCGTTGCTGATGATCCTGGTGCCGCTGGTGGTCGTGCAACTGGTCGCACTGCAAATCTTCTACGGCGCGCATCTGGACGTAATCAGCCGGCGGCTTGCTGCAGGCGTGGCCGGCGAAGTCTCGATGCTTGTGGAGTTGATGCTCCGCGAGCCTTCCGACCAGCGCAATTGGATTGCCCGGGAAGCCGCCTGGCGCCTGGGGCTGACCATGGCCTTCCAGCCCGGCGCCCATATGCAGTTGGTACGCCGGCCCGAGAGCATGCCCCTGCTGCCGCTGGAGGAAGACCTGGACCACGCGCTGGAGGAGCGCCTGAGCCTGCCCTTCGATACGGATTGGCAGGGTGACCGGCGTAGCGTGGTAATTCGCGTGCAGTTGCCCGATGGCGTGCTGGTGGCGGAAACCCCTCGCAAGCGGCTGTACACAGCCACCATCTTTCTCTTCGTCATCTGGCTGGTGGGCTCAGCCTTGCTGCTGGCCGGTGTTTCCGTGGTGTTTCTGCGCAATCAGGTGCGCGCCATCCGCCGCCTGGCCAGCGCTGCCGAGGCATTTGGCATGGGGCGTGACGTCGGCAGCATAAAGCCCGAGGGGGCGACCGAGATTCGTCAGGCGGCCGTGGCCTTCAACCGCATGCAGGACCGGGTGCGCCGCTTCGTCAGCCAGCGTACGGAAATGCTGGCCGGCATCAGCCATGACCTGCGCACCCCGATGACGCGGCTGAACCTGGGCCTGGCCATGCTGCCGCACCCTCCTGAGGCCGAGGAGGATATCGCCGCCCTGCACCAGGACCTGGCGGAGATGGAGCGGCTGATCCATGCCTACCTGGCCTTTGCCCGAGGCGAGGGCACCGAGCAGGTGCAGCCGGCCGACCTGGTGGAATTGGTCGAGGAGATGGCCGGCAAGGCAAGGCGCGCAGGCGCCCTTGTGTCGGTGATCGCGCCCGAAAGCCTGGTGCTGCCGCTGCGCGCCGATGCCCTGCGCCGCTGCCTGGGCAACCTGCTGGATAATGCCCGGCGCCACGCCACCCGCATGATCCTAACCGTGGAAGCCGTCCATCGCCCACCGCCCGAAGCCGAGGGCAGCCGCCATATGGGTTGGGCGCAGGTGATGATTGATGATGACGGGCCGGGCATTGCCCCAGAGCAGCGCGAAACGGCCTTCCGTGCCTTCGCCACCAGCCGGCCGGACGGCTCCGGCCTGGGCCTGGCTATCGCACGCGATATCGTGCGTGCGCATGGCGGCGATATTCTGCTGGAGGAGAGCCCGCTAGGTGGGCTGCGGGCGCGGCTACGGCTGCCGGTTTAGGCCGAATCGACATTAGGCACCGGGATGCGGCCAGCGAGGCATTTTGTGCATCAGGGGGAAGGAGCTGCTGCCAATGCTGCCCTATTGGTAAGGTTGCTAACACTGCTGGCGCGTAAAAGACCCGCCGGACGCGCCCGCAGGCCAAATGTCGATCGGCCCTAGAGCAAGAAATCCGTTCTGATGATTCCATCAGCACGGGTATTGCTCTAGCTCGGGCGCGCCAGTCCGGCACTGCGCAGAGTTTCGGCCCACATCACCGTCTCGGCCCGGATCTGAGAGGAAAAATCCTCCGGCGTGCTGGCGGCCGCCACACTGCCAAATCCTGCCATGCGGCGCTGAATCTCGGGGTCTGCCACCATGCGCCGGGCGACTTCGGAAAGCTTGTCCACAATCGGCCGAGGTGTGGCAGCCGGCGCCAGCAGCGCATTCCAACTCACCACGTTGAAGCCGGGAAAGCCCAGTTCCTGCATGGTGGGCACATCGGGCATTTGCGCACTGCGCGAGGTGGTGGAGACAGCCAAGGGTATGGCGGCGCCGCCCTGCACCAAAGGCAATGCGTCAGACATGTTGGCGAAGCTGAGATCAACATCTCCGGCCACCAGCGACTGCGCCGCCTGGCTGCCGCTGCGGAAGGGTACATGGGTGAACTTCACCCCAGAGAGCACCTCCAGCAGCAGCATGGAAACGTGCGTCAACCCACCGATGCCGGAGGAGCCATAGGTCAGGCGTTCCGGCTGGGCCCTGGCCGCGGCCACCACCTCCCGCACCGAGGTGAAGGGAGCCGCCTTGCGCG
Source organism: Acetobacteraceae bacterium (assembly GCA_947446625.1). Lineage (GTDB taxonomy): Bacteria > Pseudomonadota > Alphaproteobacteria > Acetobacterales > Acetobacteraceae > CAIMOR01. Next base: position 5,263 of record CANFIE010000030.1, read on the forward strand.
CCACCAGCACCAACGCATTGGTAGAAAGTAGCGAAACCGGCGCGAGGTCGCGCAGCGGGTCGTAGGGCAAGCGCTCAAGCGCCGGGGCGACGCTAATGGAGCCGATGCTGCCGACCAGGAAGAGCGAGCCATCGGGCTGCGCCTTGGCCACTGCGTCACTACCGACAATACCCCCGGCACCACCGCGATTTTCCACCACCACGGAAACGCCCAGCGCCGTGCTCATCCACTGCGCCGAAAGCCGGCCAACAAGATCAGTATTGCCACCAGGGGCAAAGGGCACCAGCAGCCGGACCGTATGGCTGGGCCAGGCCTGGGCACCGGTGGGATTTGCCAGCCCCAGCAGCGGGGCGGCAAGAACGGCACGGCGCTTCAGCATGGCATCACTCCATCAGGCTGCGGTCGATCTCCTCGCGGTCAAAGCAAAGCCTGTGCCGGTCGATCTCCACCGGGGCGAAGGCTACGCGGGTGAAGCGCTCACGCTCCTCCGGCGGCACCGTGGCATCGATGCCCAGCTTGGCCCGGATGCCATTGCGCCCGGCGCGCACATATTCATGGCCACGTGCCTCGGGGATGACGATGAGGTCGCGGCTGGCCTCCATGCGGGTGGCAAGAGCGTATTCCACATCGTTCCAGTCGCGGATGTCGATGTCGTCATCCACCACGATCACCAGGTCGAGATCCTTCAGTGCGCCAAAGGCGGCGAGGATGGCGTTGCGTTGCAGGCCCTCATGCGTGGGAAGCGTCTTCTTCACCTGCAAAATCGCATGGAACCGATGCAGGCCGCCCGCGGTCATGTCCGCATCCACCACAATCGGCACGGCGGGCTGCACGGCCTTGAGCAGGCTGGCTTCCAGCACGTATTTCCGCAGCATCACCGTCTCTCGCCCATAGCCGTTGATGGCGGGGTAAATCGGGCGGCGCCGATGCGTGACGGCCGAGACGACAATGACCGGCGCTGGCGCAGCCGGGGCGGCGAAGCCGACAAACTCACCAAACGGCCCTTCGCTGACCGTCTCGCTGGGCTGGATGAAGCCTTCCAGCACAATCTCGGTTTCCGCCGGCACCGGCAGCGGCACGGTAATGCCTTGCACGATCGGCAAAGCTCGGCCGGAAAGACCGCCGGCCACGGCCAACTCGTCCATGTTCTCAGGCAGTTGGCTGCCCATGGTGGCGGCGGTGTATTGCAGGGCGATATCGGTGCCGAGGCAGATCGCTATCGGCAGTGCCTCGCCATTCTTCTGCGCCCGCTCAAAGGCCAGGCGAAGATGCCGGCCGTAGTCGAGCTTGATGGCCAGGCGGTCTGGGCCCATCACCTGCAGGCGATGGTAGCTGGCATTGCAGACCCCGCTTTCCGGGTCTCGGCAAATCACCACCCCGGCGGTGATAAAGCGCCCGCCATCGCCCGGCGCATGGCGAAGCACCGGCAGCAGCGAGCCAAGGTCAAACCCAGTCTTTAGCACCACCTGCTGCGCCGGGGCGTGCTGCACCTCAATCGGCTCGATGGGATTGCCCAGGGCGCGGCTGATGAAGGTGCGCAGCACGCGGAAATCGGTGCCGAAGGCGGCTTCCACATTCTCGCGGCAGCACAGCAGATTGCCGACAATCGGCAGGTTGTGGCCCACCACGTCATTGAACAGCAGCGCCGGGCCGCCATCCAACTGCTTCATCATGCTGGCGATTTCATATTCGGTGGAAACCGCACCGGTTACGGCCTGTAAACGCTGCGCGTCCCGCATGCGGCGCAGCGCGGCGCGGAAGCGTGTGTCCAGCACCAATTCATTGCTCATGCTTGCTTCCCCAGCCCCTGCCAGCGGCGCACCGTGCCGGCATCAATGTCGAACAAATCCAGCACCCGGCCCAGCGTATGGTCCACCATCTCGGCCAGGCTGGCTGGCTTGGCGTAGAAGGCAGGGACGGGCGGATAGACCACCGCGCCCATTTCCGTCACCGCCGCCATGTTGCGGATATGCCCCAGGTGCAGAGGCGTCTCGCGCAGCATCAACACCAGGCGGCGACGCTCCTTCAGCACCACATCGGCACTGCGCGACAGCAGGTTGGGCGTAACCCCGCTGGCAATCTCGGCCAGTGTCTTCACGCTGCATGGCGCCACAACCATGCCAAGCGTGCGAAAACTGCCGGAAGAGCAGGCGTCGGCCAGATCGCCGTGCGCATGCACCACATCGGCAATGGCTTCCACCTGCTTCACCGTATAGGCCGTTTCGGTGGCCAGGGTGATGCGCGCCGTCTGCGACATGATCAGATGCGTCTCGACCCCGGATCCCTTCAGCAACTCCAGCAGACGCACACCATAGATGGCGCCAGAGGCACCCGAGATGCCGATGATCAGGCGCTGGGTCATGCGAACTCTCAGAAACAGGCGGCGAAAGGCAGCACCTGCACGGTATCCCCCGGCGCCACCGCCGTCACCTCCTCGGGCAACTCGGCAAAAGCATGGCTGGCCGTCAAACTGCTTAACAGGCCAGCACCTTCACGTTCAAACTTCTCCGCCAGAGGCATGGGCAGGCTGGGCAGCAACCGCACCCGCACATATTCCCGCCGGCCCACCTTCTTGCGGTAGCTGAAATTCGCCCGGGCTGGGAAGCGAGGCAGCGGCTCGGGCAGGGCGCCTGCCAGTTGCAGTATGAGGGGTCTGGCCAAATGCAGAAAGGTGACGACAGCTGCCACCGGGTTGCCGGGCAGGCCCAAAACCGGCGTACCGCCCACCACGCCCATGGCCGCGGGCCGCCCGGGCTTGATGGCCAGGCGCCAGAACACCAGGCTGCCACCGGCTTCAATGGCCGCGCGCACATGGTCTTCCTCGCCGGCCGAAACACCGCCGCTGGTCAGCAGCAGGTCGTACTCTCCGGCTGCCGCGTGCAACGCTTGGCGCGTGGCCGCAGCATTGTCCGGCAGAATGCCCAGGTTGGTCGCGGCAACTGGCAGGCCGGCCAACAGCGCCAGCAAGGTGAAGCGGTTGCTGTCATAGGTTTGTGCTAGGCCCAGTGTTTGGCCTGGTGAAGTCAGTTCATCCCCAGTGGAGAATACTCCAACGCGGACCGGGCGCCGCACCCGCAGCGAAGGCCGGCCCAAGGCGGCAGCCAGGCCAATCTCCGGCGCCCGCAGCCGCGTCGCGGCAGGCAGCGCGAGGTCACCCTGCGCCACATCCTCGCCGGCCGAACGGGCGTTGGCCCCGAGCTTCAGACCGGCCGGCACCAGGATGGCATTGGCCTCAAGCTCAGCGTCCTCCTGCATCAGTACGGTATCGGCGCCCGCTGGCATGGGAGCGCCGGTAAAGATTCGCATGGCGGCACCGGACGGCAGCGGCTGCGCCGCCTGCCCCGCGGCTACACGGCCCAGCAACACAAGGCGGGTCGCCCCAGCCTGGCCAAGGTCAGCATGGCGGAAAGCGTAGCCATCAACGGCGGAGTTATCGAAAGGAGGGAGGTTGACCGAGGCCCGCAGCGGTTCGGCCAGCACCCGCCCCCGCGCGGCGGCCAGCGGCACTTCCTCGGTCTCCCGCACTGCCGGCACGCGCTGGCGGATCAGTGCCTCGGCCTGCTCCACGGCCAACAAGGCGCCGCCAAAGGCGAAACAGTCATCGCTCAGTTGCGCCATGCGGCCACATCCATGGCGTGACGCAAGGCCGCGTCGGCCACGGCCTCAGCATTGTCGACATCAACCCAGTGGCGGGCGTTGGGCGGCGCCGTATCACTGGCCACGGCCACAATCGCCTGGTCAGTAGGGTGCAGCCAGGGCTTGGCGTTGGCGCTGCGATAGACCTCGATCTTCGGATGGGCATCGCGCTTGAAGCCTTCGACGATCACAAGATCCACCGGAGACAGCCGCCCGAGCAGAAAGCCAAGTTCCGGCTCCGGTGCTTCGCGCAATTCTGTCAGCAGCGCCCAGCGTTTGCCAGAGGATACCAGCACCTGCTGGGCACCGGCCTCGCGGTGCTGCCAGCTATCCTTGCCGGGGGTATCCACGTCAAAGGCGTGGTGGGCGTGCTTGATGGTTGAAACACTGATCCCCCGCCTTTGCAGACAGGGGATCATTTTCGTCAGCAGCGTGGTCTTGCCCGCACCGCTCCAACCCGCCAGACCAATCAGGCGCATGCCTGCCCCAATCGCGGCATCACTCCGCAGCAGCGGCGGGCGGTGCCTTGGCCAACTGTTCGTCTACCCACTGGCTGTGGTGTTCCTTCGCCCAATTGTAGTCCACCTCGCCCGTAGTCATGGCGTCCACCGCGCCTTCCATACCGACCGAGCCGATATAGATATGCGCCATGATCGCCGCGATCATAACCATGGCCAGCACGCCATGCACCATATGCGCCAGTTGCTGGCCGGCAATGTCGGTGAAGAAGAATGGGAAGACCAGGATATAGCCGGTGAACGCCACCAGGCCGCCACCCACCACAGTTATCCAGAACACCCCTTTTTGCCCGGCATTGAAACGACCGGCCGGCGGGTGGGCATTGTTGAAGAAGCCACCGCCAGCCTTAAGCCATTCAATATCCGCCATGCGGGGCAGGTTATCCTTGGCCCAGAGCAGCAGCATCACCACCAAACCCAGCACGAAGGGGAAACTGAGGAAGTTATGACCCAGCTTGCCCAGGGCGCTGAGCGAGGTGAAGGCTTCTGCGCCAATCAAGGGAAGGAGAAGGTAACGGCCAAAGGTCAGGTTGAGCCCACTCAGCATGAGCACGATGAAGCTGGAGGCGACCATCCAGTGATTGGCCCGCTCCAGCAGGTTGAAACGCGTGAGGGTACGGCCAGAGGGACCACCAGTGATGCGGATGCGCCCCTTCATCGACCAGAACAGCCATAGCACAACGCCCATGCCACCCACGGCCACGAAGCCAATGGTGTACAGGGTGCGGTTATGAAAGAGGCGCCAGTTCTGGCCTTCCGGCTGCACCAGGTTGCCCGACTTGGCATCAGGGATGGAGACACGGCCGTTGATGGTGCCGCCCTGCAGCGCGCGCTGCAGTTCCAACTCCTCGGCTGGCGCCTGATCACGGGCGGTGAAGGGCGAAGGCACCGTCTGTGCCAGGGCCGGTGCCGCCAGCAGCAAAGCCAGGGTGAGGATGAGCGCGCGCATCACGACCGCACCCCTTCCTTATAGGCGGTTCGCCAGCCCCAAGCACCGCTGCCATAGCCACGGCGCTGCACACGCTCACGGTAGATGCTGGAAATGATGTCGCCATCTCCGGCCAGTAGCGCCTTGGTGCTGCACATTTCAGCGCACAGCGGCAGCTTGCCCTCAGCGATACGGTTGGCACCGTACTGGATATATTCCGCGCGGGTATTGTCGGCCTGCGGACCACCAGCGCAATAGGTGCACTTGTCCATCTTGCCGCGCCCACCGAAGTTGCCCACGCGCGGGTATTGCGGAGCGCCGAAGGGGCAGGCGTAGAAGCAATAGCCGCAGCCGATGCACAGGTCCTTGTCGTGCAGCACAATGGCATCGGCCGTGGTGTAGAAGCAGTTCACCGGGCACACCGCAGCACATGGCGCATCGGTGCAGTGCATGCAGGCCATGGAAATGCTGCGCTCGCCGGGCTTACCGTCATTCAGCGTCACCACCCGGCGGCGGTTGATGCCCCAGGGCACCTCGTGCTCGTTCTTGCAGGCGGTGACGCAGGCGTTGCATTCAATGCAACGGTCTGCGTCGCAGAGGAATTTCATGCGTGCCATGGTGTGATTCCTCCCCTTATGCCGCGCGAATTTGGCACAGCGTGCATTTGGTTTCCTGCATGTAGGTCACCGGGTCATAGCCATAGGTGGTGATGGTGTTGACGCTTTCGCCCAGCACCACCGGGTCGGTGCCGGCCGGGTAGTATTTGCGCCGGTCCTCGCCCTGGAACCAGCCACCGAAGTGGAAGGGCATCCAGGCTACGCCGGGGGCAACACGCTCGGTCACCAGCGCCTTTACCTTCACCTTGCTGCCGCTTTCCGGACCCATGACCCAGACCCAGCCGCCATCGGCAATGCTGCGGGCCCGGGCATCCGCCGGGTTGATTTCGACGAACATGTCCTGCTGCAACTCGGCCAGCCACTTGTTGCTGCGGGTTTCCTCGCCGCCGCCTTCGTATTCCACCAGGCGCCCCGAGGACAGCACGATAGGGAAGTCCTTCACGACCTCGGTGCTGCGGTTCTGCACCGAAACGCCCAGGTGCGGCATGCGGAAGCCGCGCCGGTCCGGCAGGGTGGGGTACTTGGCGATGAGGTCGGTGCGCGCGGTGTAGATCGGCTCGCGGTGCACCGGCACCGGGTCTGGCAGATTCCAGGCATTGGCGCGAGCCTTGGCATTGCCATAGGGCACGCAGCCATGCGCAATGGCCACGCGCTGGATGCCGCCGGACAGGTCGTTCGCCCAACTGGCGCGGTCGATATTCGGGCCGAAGTGGAACTCGATGCTTTCGCGCTCGGCGGCTGTCAGATCCTCCAGCCAGCCAAGGCGACGCAGCACCGCCACGGTAAATTCAGGGTAGCCGTCCTGAATCTCGCTGCCACGAGAATAGCTGCCTTCGGCCAACAGGGTTTGGCCGTTGCGCTCCACACCGAAGCGGGCGCGGAAGGTGCCGCCGCCATCCTTCACGTGCAGGTTGGTGTTGTAGAGTTGGTGGCTTCCCGGATGCTTCTGCTGCGGCGTGCCCCAGCACGGCCATGGCAGGCCGTAGAAATCGCCCGCCACCGGCGTGCCCGGCTTGCCGCGCAGCGTGGTGATGTCGAAGTCATTCTGGTGCTGCATGTGCAGCTTCAGCCGTTCCGGGCTTTGGCCGGTATAGCCAATGCTCCAGGCGCCACGGTTGATCTCGCGCAGAATATCCTCAGCCTGCGGCTGCCCGTTCTCAACCTTGATATGCTTGAACATCTCGGCGGCGAAGCCAAGCTTCTGCGCCAGCATGTACATCACATCATAGTCGTTCTTCGATTCGAAGATCGGCGCAACCACCTTCTCACCCCATTGCAGGGAGCGGTTGGAGGCGGTGCGACTGCCATCCATCTCGAAGCTGGTGCATATGGGCAGCAGGTAGGTACCATCCTTGCGGCCGCTGATCTGGCTGAAGGTGGTGGGATGCGGGTCGGCAACCACCAGCAGTTCCAGCTTCTCCAGCCCCTTCACCATCTCCGGCATGCGGGTAACGGTGTTGCCGCCATGGCCGAACACCACCATGGCCTTGTAGTTGTCGGGCTGCTGCACGTAGTTCTCGCCGGCGCCTTCCTTGTGGCGCTCGCCGGGCATCATGGTGGCCTCAAACCAGCGGGTGCTGGGAATGCCGGGCAACCCCATCAATGCCTTGGAGCCGAAACGGCCCTCCATGTAGCTGTAGGGCACATCCCAGACACGGGACCAGTGCCGCCAGGCATTTTCGTCCAGCCCGTAGTATGCGGGCAGCGTGGTCACATCCAGGCCAAGGTCGGTGGCGCCCTGCACGTTGGTGTGGCCGCGGAAGATGTTGGCGCCAGTGCCTGGCGCGCCCACGTTGCCGGTCGCCAGCAGCAGGATGCACAGCGCACGAACATTGGCGGTACCAACAGTGTGCTGGGTTACACCCATGCACCAGATCAGCGTGCTGGGCTTTTCGGTCGCGAACAGCTTGCTGATGCGTTCCATCTGCGCGCCGGGCACGCCGGTCACGCGCTCAACTTCCGCCGGGTCCCACTTCGCCACTTCGCGGCGCACATCCTCCATGCCGTGCACACGCTCGGCGATGAACTTCTTGTCCTCCCAGCCATTGCGGAAGATGTGCCAGAGCATGCCCCAGATGATGGGAATATCGGTGCCTGGGCGAATGCGCACATATTCCGTGGCGTGCGCCGCGGTGCGGGTGAAGCGCGGGTCGATCACGATCATGTTCGACCGGTTCAACTCCTTGCCGGTCAGCACATGCTGCAGGGAAACCGGATGCGCTTCCGCGGGGTTGCCACCCATGATGATCATGGTCTTGGCGTTGCGGATATCGTTGTAGCTGTTGGTCTGGGCACCGTAGCCCCAGGTGTTGGCTACACCCGCCACCGTGGTGGAATGGCAAATACGCGCCTGATGGTCGACGTTGTTGGTGCCCCAGAAGGCCGCGAATTTGCGGAACAGGTAGGCCGCTTCATTGGTGAACTTGGCGCTGCCCAGCAGGAAGGCGCTGTCCGGCCCGTTCTTCTGCCGTACATCCAGCAACTTGGCGCTGATCTCATCAATCGCGGTTGCCCAGCTGATGCGTTGCCACGCGCCATTCACCAGCTTCATCGGGTATTTCAGCCGACGGTCACCATGCACAGTCTCACGGCTGGAAGCGCCCTTGGCACAATGGGTGCCGCGATTGATCGGGCTTTCCCAGGCTGGCTCCTGGCCCACCCACACGCCATTCTGCACTTCGGCAATTACAGTGCAGCCCACGGAGCAATGGGTGCACATGTTTTTGCGGCGGGTGATAGGCTGGGCGAAGTCGGTCGGCCCGGCCTCAGCCCGCCGTGCCGTCAAGGGCTGCAAAGCACCCAATGTGGCCAAGCCCACGCCGCCCATCCCGGCATTGCGCAGGAAGCTGCGTCGGTCCAGCCCGCCAGCCGACAGGCCCAGGTAGGTGGAAGCCAGGCGCTGACGCGCCGCCTTGCCGTCGCTGCGTTTGATCAGCATGTCGGCGTCTCCCGCTCAGTAACGGTTGGTGTTGTAGAAGGCATGCACCAGCGCACTGTCCGCTTGATAGCGCGCCTTGGTACGGTCTCGTCCCACTTCCTTCTGCGCGCTGCCGGGCGGCACGGAATCGGCCCGATGACTTTCCTCAGCGCTGGCCACCGCAGGCGCGGCCACGGCGGCAAAGCCCAGGGCCTTCAGGAAGCCGCGGCGCTCAGCCGGTGCTTGCTCGGTCATGGTTCGGTCTCCTATCGGGTCAGGCCGCAAGCTCGGCGGCAGCGTTTTCAATATCCATCATGGTGCGGCCAAGGCCACCAACAGCGCGGTAGAAGCCTGACGCCTCAACGGCTTCCAAATCAGCGAAGAAGCGCGCGGCCCAGGGCTTGAGATGGGCCGCCATGAACGCATCCGGGTCACCTGGAAAGCGGCCATCTACCAGACCGGCCATTGCTTCACAGCAAAAAGCGATGTGATCTTCGGGCTCAGCAACGCCAATGGCACGGGTAATGCCAAGTCGTCCCAACTCGGCTCGCAAGGCAGCGAGGGGGCGTTCGTGCAGAAAACCGGTCAGATAGTAGCTGGCATAGGGCAGCAACTCACCGCGCCCCACGCCGATGAAAAGCGCCTGGAACTCGCGCTGTGCGGCCTCGGCGGTTGTGGCTCCAGCAGCGGCTGCCAGCGAGGCAATCGCCGAGCCAAGAGCTGTGGGATTGCCGCCAAGTGCTGAAAGGCCTTGAAGCAATGAAGCATCGGGCGCAGCCGCCAGCAGGTGCCCAAGCAGGGCGAAGACCCTGGCACGCTCCGCCTCAATCGGATCGTAAAATGAATTTGGCTCTAACCCGGACATTTCGATTCACCGACCATACGGCCTGCTTGATTAAACTCTAATGCGAGAGATGGGGCGGCTTTCGCAAGCGCCAAGATATATTCCATGACGGTTCCGGCCCTATGCGGGAAGGGCGCCACCATGGCGGCGGCGTAGCGAAGGAAATTCCGCCACTTCTGGTTGTATTTCTGTAATTTTTTCGCCCACAGGTGGCGTCGCTACCGCCTTCGGCAGATCAGAAGTGGCCACAGGTGCTACGGAAGGTCCGATAGCTGCCGGACTTTCAGTGAAGGCGCCAATCGCGCGGGCCAGCAATTCGCCCACATCTCCGGTCATGGCCTCGGCGATACCAGGCAGGCCACCAGGCGTGTTGAAATCCCAGGCATAGTCAACCGGACCGACAAAATCGCGAATCGCAGGGTCCAGCGCCCACATTCGCTTCAGTGCGGCGTTGCGCAATCCCTCGGGCACCGCCTTGTTTAGAAACGGACGAAGGTCGCTCTCGGTAGTCAGGTCACCCAGGCTTGGCAGTTGTGAGAGGTCGAAGGGCGGCTCGTCGGCCTCCTGAGCCACTGGTGCGGAATCCGCGACAACAACTGGCGGTGCCGGATCCGGCGTTGGGTCGGGTACCTCGCCCCGCTTCAGGCGCGACCAACGCGAGAAAAACCCATCTGGGCGCGGCGGGTCCTGGGCACTCATGCCTTGGCGTCCCTCTTGCGCTTCCGGAATTCCCGCACTTGGTGGTGGCGCTCGCAGAAATCCTCCACCCAGGCGGTCAGGCCCGTCGGCAGGGGCAGCGCTTCCATCAGGTCCGTGCCCGAATCGGCATAGTTGTGCGCCTCGCCGGCATCGGCGGTGGCCACATGCAGCGCCAGGCCGGGCTCGGTCTCAATCTGGCGCAAAATCACCCAAAGGCGAGGCTGCCCACTGCCCAGATTGTGGCGATAATTATCGGTGTCGGTGGGGTGCAGCGCCACCTCGGCGGCGCCGGCGAACCACAGGGTGGTGCTGCCTTCGGTCCGCATCACGCTCCAGGGCGGCAGGTCCGGCACGGCTTCCAATACCTCCACCGCCTGCCATACCCATTCCTGCCAGGGAGTTACCCCCTTGCGGCGCTCCACCAGCACCGCCACGCGGCGGGTCTCGGTATTGGGGGTCATGCGCCCTCCCCTCTCGTCAGCAGGGGCAAGCCACCCACCAGGTTCTGTGGCTTCAGGCGTACGCGCTGGGCCGCGTCCATGGCCAAAGCCAACACCACAGGCTTACCCCTGGCCCGGGCCAGCACCCGGCTTTCCTCAGTGAAGCGCATTTCACCCAGCCAGAGAATACGGGCCAATTCGGCCTGCTCCACCATCTCGCCTCGCCACAAGGCGTTGCCAATCCGGGTCGCTTCGGTATCCAGGCCCAAAATCCAGGGCGCATCCTGAATGACGGGAACGGCGGAGATGCTGACGGATTCGCCCAGCACATGCCCAATGAAGCGTTCCAAAGCCCGCGCCAGTCCCCGCTGGCCGGGGCGCCCTTCGGCGATATCCACGGCCAGGTCATGCGCGTCGCTGCGTGCCGGATACCCTGGGGCGTTCTCCTCGGACAGCACATCCAGTTCCACCGTGGGCGGAGGGGCGCCGGCCTCGGTCAGCAGGCGGCCCAGCGCGCCAAGGTCGCCATCAGCTGCGCGGGCGTCCACCACCTCCTCATCCGCCAGCAGCAGCGCGCCCTGGTGAATGGCGGCGCGCTGGGTACGGAACAGGCACTCGGCAGCACGCCAGGCGAAGGCATCGCCCTCTCCCTCCAGCGCGGCATAGACCACCAGATGCGTCAGCATTTGCAGGAAAAGCGGCGGAATGCCGCGCACATCAGCCTGGTACAGCGCCAGCCAAGCCGCCTCCAGCGTTGGGTGGGCGGCCACACGATCGCGGAAGCCCAAGAAGACCTGCCAATTCTCCTGGGCATCGGCATCGGCCAGGCGGGCAATCTCGGCGGCGCTGCCCGGGCGCAGCGGGTCCGCCAGAAAGGCCGCATGCAGGGCGCGTTCGGCTTCGCAGGCCTCTGGCGGCGGCACTAACTCGGGCCGGGCCAGGAAGGCGCGCCACAGCGCAAGAGTGGGCAGCAACCGGCCGGCCTCGTCGCGGTCGCAGAAGCTATGGCCAGAGGCCAGCCAGTAATTAGTCATAGGCGGGTCAGGTCCATGGCTTCGGCGGGTTCATCCTCGGCCGCCACAAGGGCAAAGACCGGGGCGGTTTCGCGGCGGTGCAGGGTGCGGAATTCCTCGGTCAGGTCACCGCCCTGCAGGCGGCGGTTCAGTGCCAGCACGGTCCCGGGCGGGTGGTCGGCGCAGAGTTCCTGGGCAAAGCCCAGTTCAGCCTGAGCGGTAGCCTCGGCTGTGGCACGGTCCGGCGCGCCGTATTGCTGCAGGATATGGCCCGCCAGGCTGACCTGCAGGGCGGCGCAATCCGCCGGGGAAATCTCGGCAACCTCCACCAGCGTGGACCAGCCGTAGCTGGCCAGCCCAAGCCACCCGGCACGAAAGGCCTGGCGGCGCTTGCCCACCATGGCTTCGGGAGTTTCATCCCAAAATGCGAAGCCGCCCGGCAGGGCCCATTCGCCCGGGGAGGCGGCGCTAGGAAAAATCAGAGAGTCTGAGGGGTCAAGCCGCAGGGTTCGGGGAAGTTTGGTCATGACCGCTCCTCACGCTCGCCGGCGCGCTCCGGTCGTGTCCCGGGTGGTGGTGTAGGAGCGACGGAGCCCGGGGCGCGTAGCGAAGCCCCAGGCGAAGCGTAGCGGAGCGCCCCGGGCGGCCACCGCGGTGATCCTTGGTAGGGTTTGGGTTGTCGAGACCTTCAACCGGAGACCAGGAGACCCC
>CANFIE010000031.1 GCA_947446625.1 Acetobacteraceae bacterium
CAGAGATGTCAACCCGCTTTCTCAGCGACCCGGCGGAGAAGCAAGCGCCTCAGCGTCGGGAGGCGGCTTTTATGACCCCACCCCCAACCTGGCAACCCACTTTCTTCACAGCAGCCAAAAAAACTTCTCTCAGCTCTCGGCGGTAATGTTGTTGGCGGTGATCACACGGCCCCAGCGCTCAATCTCGGTGGCCAGGAATTGGCGGCATTGCGCGGGCGAGGAGGCGACAACATCGGCGCCCTGCTCTTCGATCTTCGCCTTCACCGCCGGGTCAGCCAGGGCCTGGGCCAGCGCCTGCTGCATGCGGGCCAGAATTGGCGCGGGCGTGCCGGTGCGGCCCAGGAAGGCCCACCAGGTTGGCGCCTCGAAGCCCGGGAAGCCTTGCTCGGCGAAGCTTTTCACCCCCGGCACATGGCGGGATTCGCCCCGAGTGGTGACACCAAGCGGCCGCAGCGTGCCGGCGCGGATGTGCTGGCTGATGATGACCACGTTCGACATGAACAGCGGCACATTACCGGCCAGCGAATCCTGCACGGCGGGGCCGCCGCCCCGATAGGGCACATGGACCAGGCGGAAGCCGCCCTGCTGCTGCAACAGCGTGGTGGAGACATGCGCCAGCCCGCCCACCCCGGAGGAGGCGAAGGCAATGGTGTCGGGCGCGGCCTTGGCGGCGGTCACCACGTCCTGGAAGGTTCGATAGGGAGTGCTGCGGTGCGCCACCATGGCCAGCGGGCCGGTTGCCACCAGGGAGATCGGCTCAAAGGCTTCCAGCGTGCGGTAGGGCAGGCGCATCAGGGTTTGGTTGGTGGCCTCATTGTCATAGGCCAGCATCCAGGTGGTACCGTCGGCGGGGGTACGGGCTGCCTCCTGCGCGCCGACCGAGCCGGAGGCGCCGCCGCGATTGTCGATGATGATGGGCTTGCCGAGGATTTCCGCCAGCTTGGGCTGGAAGATGCGGGCCACCGTGTCGGTGGAGCCGCCCGGCGGCCAGGGCACAATGAGGCGCAACGGCCGGTCGGGCCATTCGCCCTGGGCCCGGAGGATGCGCGGCGCGGCCAGCCCTACCGCGGTAAGGCCCAGCAGATGGCGGCGGAACATGGCGGTTTCCTTGTTTAATGATTTTGCAACAGTCAGGGCCAAGCCCTCTGCCGATTTACGCAAGATAGCTCAAGAATTTTCTCAACCGGTTGGGTTTTCGGCCATGGAGCGGCGGCGTAATTCGGCCAATTCGGCCCGTAGCGTGGCCATTTCAGCGCGCAGAATTGCCAATTCCTCGCCCACCGGGTCGCAGGGGCCAAAGCCCAGGCCGTAGCCGGGGCTTTCCGCCTGGGTTGGCCGGGCGGGCAGGACCCGGTGTTCCTGCGGCGGGCGGGCGGGAATACCGACCACGGTCTCGCCAGCGGGAACCTCGGCCACCACCACGGCATTGGCGCCAACCCGGGCGCCGGCCCCGACCAGAATGGGCCCCAGCACCTGGGCGCCGGCGCCAATGGCCACGCCGTCACCAATCGTGGGGTGGCGCTTGCCGCTGCGGCTGGACAGTCCGCCCAGCGTAACCCCATGATAAATCAGTACATCATCGCCAATCTCGGCGGTTTCACCCACCACCACGCCCATGCCGTGGTCGATGAACAGGCGGCGGCCGATCTTGGCGCCCGGGTGGATTTCGATGCCGGTGATGAAGCGGCTGAAATGCGACACCATGCGCGCCGCCGCCTTCAGCCCCATGCGGTAGAGCAGGTGGGCAAGACGGTGCATCAGCACCGCATGCAGGCCGGCATAGCTGGTGATGGTCTCCAGCCAGGTGGGCTGCGCCGGGTCTCGGGCGCGGATGGTGCGGGCCAGTTCGATGATTTCCATCGGTAGCCTCCGTTATGCCAGCCAGGGCGGCACTGGCAGTCCCCGCTCGCGCAGGAATTCCGGGTTGAACAGCTTGCTCTGATAGCGCGCCCCGCCGTCGCACAGAATCGTCGCGATGGTATGGCCGGGTCCCATCTGGCGCGCCAGCTTTATGGCGGCGGCCACGTTCACCCCGGCCGAACCGCCGATGGAAATGCCTTCATGAATCTGCAGGTCGAAAACCTGTTCCAGCGCCTCGGGGTCGGTGACCTGGATGGCGTCGTCGATGAAGGCGCGGCCCACTTCCAGGTTGCCGGGCACGGCGGAACCCTGGCCAATGCCCTCGGTGATGGAATTGCCCTCGGCGTGCAGCGTTCCGGTCTTCACCCAGGAGTAGAGGCAGCTGCCCATGGGGTCGGCCAGGGCAATCTTGATGCCGGGGTGACGGGCCTTGAGCGCCTTGGCCACCCCCACCAGCGTACCGCCGGTGCCGCAGGCACAGGTGAAGGCGTCGAGCTTGCCGCCGGTTTGCGCCCAGATCTCGGGGCCGGTGGTGGCTTCATGCACCGCGCCATTGGCCAGGTTGCCGAATTGATTGGCCCAGAGGGCGCGCTTGCCCTCGGCGGCCAGTTCCTCGGCAATGCGGCGAGAGACATGGACGTAATGCCCCGGGCTGCTGAGCGGGGCCGGGTCGATCAGGCGCAAATCGGCGCCGATCATGCGCAAAAAATCCAGCTTTTCCCGGCTTTGGGTGCGCGGCACCACGATGATGGCCTTGTAGCCCCGGGCATTGGCCACAAGGGTGAGGCCGATGCCGGTATTGCCGGCGGTGCCTTCCACCACAATGCCGGCTTCACCCGGAATGAGGTGGCCGCGACGCTCGGCATCCTCGATGATGCCAAGGCCGGCGCGGTCCTTCACGCTGCCGCCGGGCTGCATGAACTCGGCCTTGCCCAGAATGGTGCAGCCGGTGGCCTCACTGGCGCGGCGCAGCCTGATCAGGGGTGTGTGCCCGATGGCGCCGGCCAACCCCTCAACCGGAGACAGCAGAGGGGAGGCTTCTTGGTTGTTGGTCACTGGCCACTCCGAACTTTGGTTACATGCTTTGCTCGCGCTGGCTTCGTTTCAAGCCCTGGCCCGTCGATCTGTGCGGAAAAGGAAAGTTTTCCGCATTTTCGGGGCGGCGAACCGGAGTGTTGCGGGCAGATTGCCACTGGGCGCGGGCGGCGCTACCCCTCGGCCAAAGCAGAGGACCGACCGCCATGGGCAATATCGCTTCCCGCTACAGCACCAATTGGCCCAGCCTTGAGGGCAAGGTGAGCCCCGAGGAATGGCAGGCGCGCTGCGACCTGGCGGCCTGCTACCGGCTGATTGACAGCTACGGCATGACCGACCTGATCTACAACCACATCACGTTGCGGATTCCGGGCACGGAACACCTGCTGATCAACCTGTACGGGCTGCTGTATGGCGAGATCACCGCGACCTCGCTGGCGAAGATTGATGTTGAGGGCAACATCATCAGCAAGCCGGATACCGAATACGGCATCAACAAGTCAGGCTATGTCATCCACGGGGCCATCCACACCGCACGGCCGGATGTGGCGGCGGTGATCCATACCCATACCCGGGCGGGCATGGCGGTTTCGGCCATGACGTGCGGGCTGCTGCCGATGTCGCAGACCTCCATGCGCTTCGTCGGCCATATTGGCTACCATGGCTATGAAGGCCCGGCGGTGGACCTGGCCGAGCGCGAGCGGATTGTGGCCGACCTGGGCACGCATGACGCGCTGGTGATGGCGAATCATGGGCTGCTGACCTGTGGTGCAAGCATTCAGCAGGCGTTCAACACCATGTACCAGCTGGAACTTTCCTGCCGGGCGCAGGTGGATGCCATGGCGGCGCGCACCGAGTTGACGCTGCCCGATGCCGAGATTCTGGAAAAGACCGCGCATCTGTACCAGCCCGGCACGCGGCGGCCCTATGGCGTGCTGGAATGGCACGCCATGCTGCGCCGGCTGGAGGCCGAGCATGGCCGCAGCGGCTACCCGCATTGGTGCGTGTGATGCGCCGGATGCATCCTGGCCGCCGCGCCCTGCTGGCGCTGCCGCTGCTGGCCACCCCGGCCCTGGCGCAGGAGGCTTTCCCTTCGCGGCCGCTGCGCTTCGTGGTGCCCTTTGCCGCCGGCGGCAATACCGATGCGATGGCGCGGCTGTTCGGCGCCTTCATTACCCGCAAGCTGGGCCAGCCGGTGGTGGTGGAGAACCGCACAGGGGCGGCCGGCGCCATTGGCACCGAGGCCGTGGTGCGCGCCCGGGCCGATGGCTACACCCTGCTGCTGGGCAGCCCCGGTTCCATTGTGAACGGGCCGCTGCTGACCGCGAACCCACGCTACGACACCTTTGCCGACCTGACCCCGGTGGCCATGCTGGGGCAGGTGCCGATGGTGATCATCACCCGCCCTGCCCTGCCGATGCGCAACCTGGCGGAGCTGGTGCGCTACAGCCGAGAGCATACCGGCGGGGTTTCCATTGGAACCTCGGGCATTGGCGGGGCCAACCATTTGCCGCTGGAGTTGTTCAAGGCCGCGACGGGTGCGAACCTGGTGCATGTGCCGTTCCGCGGGGGCGGCGCCACGCTGCCGGATTTTCTGGCCGGCAACCTGGATGGCATTTTGATAGAGCTTTCCACCGTGCTGGACCTGCACAAGGATGGCCGGGGGCGGATTTTGGGGGTTTCGGCCCCGGCGCGGTCGCCGCTTGTGCCCGAGGTGCCGACCTTTATTGAGCAGGGGCATGCCGGGTTTGTGGCGGCCAGCTTCGTGGCGCTGTTCGCCCCGGCCGGCACACCGGAGGCAGCGCTGCGCATCCTGCAGGCGGTGATGACCGAGGCGATGGCCGACCCGGAGGTGAAGACCCGGATGCTGGGCTTCGGTGCCGACCTGGCCACGCCCGCGGAGCTGACCACCCCGGGGATGGTGGCGTTTCTGCGCGCCGAGCGGGAGAAGGCCCAGCGCGCCATCGCCATTGCCGGGCTGAAGCCGGAGTAGTCAGCG
Source organism: Acetobacteraceae bacterium (assembly GCA_947446625.1). Taxonomy (GTDB): domain Bacteria; phylum Pseudomonadota; class Alphaproteobacteria; order Acetobacterales; family Acetobacteraceae; genus CAIMOR01. Next base: position 4,895 of record CANFIE010000031.1, read on the forward strand.
CGGCACCGCCAGCCGCTTCAGGCCTTCGGCCAGCATCAAGTAAAGCACCACCAGGCCGAAGATGCTGGCCAGCAGCGCCCCAGGCAGCGGGCCAAAGCCGAAGGTGGGGGCAAGCGGCCCCAGCGCCAGGGCAAGCGCCACCACCAACGCCGAGAGCGAGGTTGCCGTCAGCGCCCAATGCGGCCGGCTGGCGCGCCAGGCCGGACCGGCGGTGCGGATAAGGAAAATGACCAGGATTTGCGTAGCCATGCTTTCCACGAACCAGGCGGTGCGGAATTCCTCCGGCGTGGCACTGAAGCCGAGCAGCAGGATGGCGAAGGTAGCGAGGTCGAACACCGAGGAGAGCGGGCCCATCACCAGGGTGAAGCGCAGCACCTCCTTCATGTCCCAGGCATGCGGTTTCGCCAGGTCGCCTTCATCCACCTCGTCGAAGGGAATGCCGGTTTCGCTGAGGTCGTAGAGCAGGTTGTTCAGCAGGATTTGCGCCGGCAGCAGCGGCAGGAAGGGGATGAACAGGCTGGCCACGGCCATGCTGAGCATGTTGCCGAAATTGGAGGAGGTGCCCATGCGCACATACTTCATGACATTGGCATAGGTGCGGCGGCCTTCGGTGACGCCGTCGGCCAGCACGCCAAGGTCTGGCGCCAGCAGAATGAGGTCGGCGGCGGCGCGGGCGACATCGGTGGCGCCTTCCACCGAAATGCCGGCATCGGCGGCGTGGATGGCGGGAGCGTCGTTGATGCCGTCTCCGATGAAGCCGACGGTGTGGCCGCGCGCCTTGAGCGCCAGGATGACGCGGCGCTTCTGGTCTGGGCTGACGCGGGCAAACATATCCACGTCCTGCACCCGTTGAGCCAGGGCCAGGCCTTCCAGGGCGTCGATCTCGTCGCCGGTGAGCAGGCCCTGGCAGGGCAGGTTGAGGGCGGCCACCAGATGGCGGACCACGGGGGCGGCGTCGCCGCTCACCACCTTCACCCGCACGCCCAGCGCCGCCAGCCGCTGCACCGCCGCGCCGGCACTGGCCTTGGGTGGGTCGAGGAAGGCGCAGAAGCCGGCGAAGGTGAGCGCCTTTTCGCAGTCGGGCGTGCTGCAATCCTCGGCTTCCGGTACCTCGCGCCAGGCCACGCCGAGCAGGCGCAGGCCTTCGGCACCACGGCGCTCGGCCTCGGCATGGGCTTCCGGTGGCGGGGCGGTGCAGGCGGAGAGCACCGCTTCGGGCGCGCCCTTGACCAGTAGCAGGCGCTTGCCAGCGTGTTCCACCAGCACCGAGCTGCGGCGGCGTTCAAAGCCGAAGGGGCATTCCGCCAGCTTCCGCCAGCCCTCGGTAACGCTGGTGCCGGCGGCGGCAATGATGGCGGCGTCCAGCGGCATCGGCTCGCCACTGGCCAGCAGGGCGTTGACGGCGGCCATTTCCAGCGTGCCGGGGTCGGTGCTCTCGGCCAGGGTGATGCGGGCTTCGGTCAGCGTGCCGGTCTTGTCGGTGCAAAGCACATCCATGGCGCCGAGGTCGTGGATGGCGGCCAGGCGCTTCACCACCACCTGGCGGCGGGCCATGCGCAGCGCGCCGCGCGAGAGGGTGACGGTGGTGACCATGGGCAGGAGTTCGGGCGTGAGACCGACCGCCAGGGCGATGGCGAACATGAAGCTTTCCAGCGGCGGGCGGTGGAAGGCCAGGTGGGCCAGCAGCACGAAGAGCACCAGGAAGACGGTAAGCCGCAGGATGAGCAGGCCAAGGCCGCGCAGGCCTTTTTCAAACGCCGTGGGCGGGCGACGGGCCGCCAGCGCCGCCGCCACCCCGCCCAGCCGGGTGGCATGGCCGGTGGAAACCACCAGCATGGTGGCGCTGCCGGCCACCAGGGCAGTGCCGGCGAAAACCGCGTTGTGTGCTTCGGCCAGGGCGGTGCCCTCGGCGGGGCCGGGGTGCTTGCGGGCCGGGTAGGCCTCGCCGGTCAGCAGGGCCTCGTTCGCCTGGGCGCCTTCGGCTTCCAGCAGAATGCCATCGGCGGGGATCAGGCTGCCGGCGGCGAGTTCCACCACATCGCCCGGCACCACGGCTTCCACCGGCAATTGCACCGGCTGGCCATTGCGGCGCACCCGGGCGCGCACCGCCACGCTGTCGCGCAGGCTGGCGGCGGCTTGCTCGGCGCGGTGTTCCTGCACCACGTCCATGGCCACCGAAATAGCCACCATGCTGGTGATGATGCCAAAGCCGGCCCAGTCCCCGGTAAGGCCGGAGATGAGCGCGGCGACGAGCAGGATGGCCACCAGCGGCTCGATCAGGCGGCGGCCCACCTTGGCCAGCAGGTCCAGCCGGGGCGTGTCGGCCACCGTGTTGGGACCGTATTGGCGAAGGCGGTCGGCGGCGGCCTCGGCGGTAAGACCCGTGGGGGTGCTGCCGAGGCGGCGCAGCAGGTCGCCAGCGGGTTCGGTCCAGAAGGGCGGGGGCGAAGTTGACATCGACCATCCTTAGCCGCTTTCGGCGCCACGGCACGTTGCCCTTCAGCAAGGCATGCGGCAATCGAGGGGTCATGCGCGCATTTTCCTTCCAGGCGGTGGCCGCCGGGCTGTTGGCCGGCTTTGTCGGCTTCGCTTCCTCCTTTGCCGTGGTGCTGGCCGGCTTTGCCGCCATGGGCGCCAGCGCGGCGCAACAGGCCTCGGGCCTGATGGCCGTGAGCCTTGCCATGGGACTGGCCGGGGTGGTGCTGAGCCTGTGGCGGCGCATGCCGATCAGCGTGGCGTGGTCCACCCCCGGCGCCGCCTTGCTGGCCAGCAGCGCCGCGCCGGGGGGCGGCTTTGCCGAAGCGGTGGGGGCGTTTTTGCTGTGCGGCGCGCTGATTGTGCTGGCCGGGCTGTGGAAGCCGCTGGGCCGGTTTGTGGCCGCCATTCCCCCAGCGCTGGCCAGTGCGCTGCTGGCAGGGGTGCTGCTGGGGCTGTGCCTGGCACCGGTGCGGGCGGTAGGGGAAATTCCGGCCCAGGGGCTGCTTCTGGTGGCGGTTTGGGCGGTGGTGGGCCGGTTGCGGCGGCTGCTGGCAGTGCCGGCGGCGGTGCTGACCGCGCTGGTGCTGGTGGTGGCGACTCAGCCCATGCCGGCGGGGCTGGCGGCCGGGCTGATGCCGGTGCCGATGCTGGTATGGCCGGAATTCAGCCCGGCCGCGCTGCTGGGGATTGGGCTGCCGCTGTTTCTGGTGACCATGGCGTCGCAGAATATTCCCGGCATGGCGGTGCTGGCGGCGAATGACTATCGGCCGGCGGCGGGGCCGCTGTTTTCCGTGACCGGGCTGTTCAGCCTGGCTGCGGCGCCGTTTGGCGGCCATGCGGTGAACCTGGCCGCGATTACTGCTGCTTTATGCGCTGGCCCGGAAGCGCAGCCCGACCGGGCGCGGCGCTGGCCGGCCGCGGTGGTGGCGGGCGTTGTTTATGTGGGGTTTGGCCTGCTGGCCGGCGGTGCGGTGGCGCTGGTGGGGGTGGCGCCGCCCGTGCTGGTGCAGGCGGTGGCCGGGCTGGCGCTACTGCCGGCCTTTGGCGCCGCGCTGCACAGTGCGCTGGCAGTGCCTGAGGATCGCGAGGCGGCGGTGGTGTGCTTCCTCGTTACCGCCGCCGGGCTTTCGGTGCTTGGCGTCTCGGGCGCCTTCTGGGGTTTGCTGGCAGGCTGGGGGCTCAAGGCCCTCAGCCATTGGCGCCACCAGGGTTAGAGCAGGAAGTCGGTGGCGATGAGCTTGGTGCTGGTGGCCACCTGCACGGCGAAGTCGGCCACGCCGTCGCCATCCAGGTCGCCTTCCACCAGATAGCCATCGCCGCCCTTGGTGGCGATCAACTCGCCCGCCGTGCTGCTGAAGCTGGTGCCAACGCCGAGGAAGACCAGCGCAACGCCGCTGCCGCTGCTGATCTGGCTGAAGTCGATCACGTCGCCATCGGCATGCCGGAAGTCGAGGATGTCGTCATGGCCGCCGTTGGTCGGCGCATCGGCCGCGCTGGTGAAGCGGAAGGTGTCGGCGCCTGAGCCGCCGGTCAGTTCGTCGTGGCCGGTGCCGCCATCCAGCAGGTCGTTGCCGCCGCCGCCGCTCAGCTGGTCGTTCTTTGCCCCGCCGAGAATGGTATCAGCACCAGCACCGGCCACCACGATGTCATCGCCGTCATTGCCGATGATGAGGTCGCCGACATCGGTCAGCAGAGGTTGGCCGGCCGGGCTGGTGGTGGCGTTGATGACGTCATCATCCGCGGTGCCGTTGATGGTGACGCCGTTCACGGGCGGCGGCACCACGCTGTCGAAGCTGGTGATGGCGTAGGTGCCGTTGGCGAAGGTCAGGCTTTGCACGCTCACCAGATCATCCAGGCCATCCGGGGAAGCGTTGCGCAGATCCTCCACGCTGTAGTGGCCATTGGCCAGCTTGCTGATGTGATAGTCGGCGGCATTGCCGGCGTAGATGGCGGTATTCGCGCCGCTGCCGCCGTCGATGTAGTCGTTGCCGGCGCCGCCACTCACATCGTCGTCGCCGTCGCCGGCCAGCACCGTGTCATTGCCGCCGCCGGCGTCGATGCTGTCATTGCCGGCCTTGGCGTCGATGGTCTCGCTGGCCAGGGAGCCGGTCAGTGAGTCGTCGTTCAGGGTGCCATCCACCGGCAGGCTGACACCGCCACCCGGAATGGTGGTGGCGGCCAGGGCGGAGATGAACAGGCCGCTGTCGTAGATGTGGTCGCCCGTGTCGGAGATGGCGATGCTGATGGTGTTGACGCCCATGTGCACGGGCGCCGAGATGTTCAGCAGGTGGCTGACGCCGTCATATTCAATGGGCAGCAGGCTGGCCATGCCGGGGATGGCCTGGCCGGTCGCGGGGTCGATATTGCCGGTGTTGTCGATGAAGTAGTTGGCCGCCAGGTTGGAGCCGATGACGCTGAGCGGGGCCAATGGGTCGTTGTTGAACAGCGCGACGTTGACGCCGTTGACCATGACCACCGCGATATCGACGAACTGGTCCACCCATTCCGGGTATTCGTCGGTGCCGAAGATGGCCTTGAAGCTGATGCCGGTGATGGACGCATCGGTGACGGTGAAGCTGAAGCTCAGCGTGGTTGCGTCATACGAGACGGTGTTGAACACGGTGTTCACCACCGTATCCAGCGCCGTGCTGCCGGCCATGGCGTTGTCCTGGCCGAACCAGCCGACGGTATTGCCCAGCCCAGGCATGGAGCCAGAGGTGATGAGGATGCCGGCGCCAATGCCGAGCGGCGCCAGGCTGCCATCATAGTACATGGCCGAGGCGGCGCCCGCCGTCAGGCTCAGCGAGCCGGCGTCGAAGCTCAGCCCCTGCGGGGTGTTGCCCAGCACGGCCGCGGCAATCTCGGCGCCATGGGCGGCGGCGGTGCTGGCGTCGATGACCGTGAAGGGGCCGTATTTCACGCCCGGCGTATAGGTCTGGTCCTGGCCCATCACCGAGACGTCGATGGTGTTGGTGCTGGTGGCGCCGGCACTGTCCTGCACCGTGTAGCTGACCTGCACCAGGGCGCTGGCGCCCGGGGTGAGGCTGGCGAAGTCGGTGCCCGGGTTGAACACCACCTGGTTGTTGACGATGCTGACGCTGCCGCCAGCACCGTTGACGATGCTGGCGCCGGTCAGGGTCAGCACATCGCCATTGTCACTGTCATAGGTGGTGCCGGTGCCGATGAGGTCGAGCGGGGTTTCGGCGCCGTTGCTGGCAGAGAAGCTGTTGTACTGCGCCACCGGGGCGTCGTTGGCGCCATCCACCTGCACAGTCACGTCCTGGTACAGGCTGTTGCCCAGACCATCGGTGGCGGTGACGGTGAAGGTCTCGGTGATGTGGTCGCTGGCGGTCAGCGGCTCGGCAGTGCCGTTGTCGAGGTTATAGCTCCAGGCGCCGGTCGTGGCGTCGATGCTGAAGCTGCCGTATTGGCCGGTGAGGGAGCCGCTCCAGTCCCAGGTGGCGGCGGGGTCGGCGCCGCTGACGCTCAGCGCGCCGGAAGCGGCGGCAAGGCCGGCCACCACGCTGCCATCGGCCTGGGTGGCATCCTCGCTGGTGGTGCCGGCGACATCACCGGCAATGGCGCCACCCACGGGCGGCGGGGCAATACCCAGGATGTCGATATCCAGCGTTTGCGCCACCACGCCGCCATGGCCGTCCACCACATCGAACGTCACGGTGAGCAAGGCGTGCTGGCCAGACAGCAGGGCCTGGAAGGCGGCGCTGCTGGGGTCGAGCGTCAGCGTGTCGCCGGTCAGGCTCAGGCCCACATCCAGCCCCACCACATTGGCCACATGAAGCACATCATTGGTGTCGGCATCGGAGGCGCCGGCCAGCAGGTCCACGGTGAAGGCCGCGTCGCCCTGGGTGGCGCTGGCGGTCAGCGCGGCGGCCACCACCGGGCCGTCATTGCTGCCGGTGATGGTGATGGTGGCGGTTTGCGCCGCGCCGGCGTTGAACTGGTCCAGCACATCGTAGTGCAGCGTCAATACCTGGGTTTCGCCAGCGGCCAGGTGCTGGAAGCTGGCATCGGCCGGGTCAACCGTGAGGGTGCTGCCGGAGAGGGTGACGCCGGCGACGAGGCCGGTGAGGTTGGCCACATGCAGCACGGCGCCGTCATCGGCATCCTGCGCGCCGGTCAGCAGGTTCAGGGTATTGGGGGCGGCGTCCTCGGTGGCGGCCAGGGTGAGCGCGGCGCCGACCGTGGCGGCGTCATTCACGCCCGTGACGGTGATGGTGGCGGTTTGCGCCGCGCCGGCATTGAACTGGTCCAGCACGTTGTAGCCAACCGTGACCACGGCCTGCGTACCCTGGGCCAGATGCTGGAAGCCGGCATTGGCCGCATCCAGGCTGAGCGTGCTGCCGGCGACGGTAACGCCGGCTGCGAGGCCGGTGACGTTGGCCAGGTGCAGCACGGCGCCGTCATCCACATCCAGCGCGCCGGTCAGCAGGTTGAGCGTCTTGGGAGCGGCGTCCTCATTGGCGGCCAGGGTGAGCGCGGCGCCGACCGTGGCTGCGTCATTGGTGCCAGTGACGGTGATGGTGACGGCGGCGGTAGAGGTGGTGCCGGCGGTGTCGCGGATGGTGTAGCTGCCCGCCACGCTGGCGGTGGCGCCCTGGGCCAGATGGTCGAAGGCGGTGCCGGGGTCAAACACCAGCTTGCCGGCCACCACACTAAGGCTGCCGGAGCCAGTGGGGACGCTGGCGGATTGGATGGTGACGCCGGTGCCGGTGTCATTCGCCAGGGCATTGATGGTCAGCACCTGGTTCTCGGTGCCGGCGGTGGTATCGGCCACCGCCTTGGGCGGGGCTGCCACCACGGGTTCATTGGTGCCGGCCACGGTGATGGTGACGGCCTTGCTGGCCACGCCCCCCAGGCCGTCTGCCACCTGCACGGTGAAGCTGTCGGTTACCGATTTTCCGGTGTTCAGCGCCTGCACATTGGCCGCGGCATTGGCCAGGCTGTAGGTCCAGTGGCCGGTCTGGTCCACCGCCAGGCTGCCATAGGTGCCGGTGCCGCCGCCCACCACGGTCCAGCCCAGCAGGCTGCCCTTGTCCACGTCGCTGGCCAGGATCACGCCGGTTGCGCTCAGCGTGGTGTCTTCCTTCACGCTGCCGGTGGTGGTGTTGCCGGTGGCGGCAATTACCGGGGCGTCGTTCTTGCCCAGAATATCGAGCGTGATGACCTGCTGGGCGAAGCCGCCCTGGCCGTCGGCCAGTTGCAGGGTGAAGCTTTCCGCCGCGTGCTGGCCCTGCGCCAGCGACTGCACCGCCGCGCTGGTATTGGCCAGGGTATAGGTCCACTTGCCGCCGACAACCGCCATGCTGCCATAGGTGCCGGTGGCATTGCCCAGCACGCTCCAGGCCAGCACGGCGCCGGTGTCCACATCCTTGCCCGTCAGCGTGCCGGTGGCCTTCAGGGTGGTGTCTTCCTGCACCGCGCCCAGGTTCTGCCCGGCGACGAAGCTGATGACCGGCAAATCCTCGGCGCCGGTGATGGTGACGCTGACCACCTTGGTGGCGGCATTGCCGTTGCTGTCGGTGGCCTTGATGGTGAAATTCTCGGTCACCGTCTTCCCGGCGGCCAGGGCCTGCACCTTGGCCGCGGCGTTGTTGACGCTGTAGGTCCAGGTACCATCGGGGTCCAGCACCAGGGTGCCGTAAACCCCGGTGCCGCTGGTGCCCAAGCTCCAGGCAATGGTGGCGGCCGGGTCGCTGTCAGTCGCGCTCAGATGGCCGGTGGCCACCAGCACGCCATCCTCCTGCGCCGCGCCGGTGGCGCCAGTGGCAGCAATGGTGACGGTGGAGGGTTTCTTGACAGCCATGACCAGCTTTTCCGTATTTATATGAGTTTTCATCTATTCCCGCGCCATGACGGCAATCTGACAAGTGCCCAGTCTGCTGGATTCTCACGGCAATGTGAGGGAACCGCGCCAAACGGCTTGTTTGTCAGTGGCTTCCCTGGCAACCATGCTGATTAAATCTGCTGTAGTGGCGATCCAATGCGCATTTTATTGCTGGAGGATGACCTTGGCCTGGGCCGCGCCGTCCAGGAACACTTGGCCATGGCCGGGCACCAGGTAAGCTGGGCCATCACCATCGCCCAGGCCGAGGACGAGTTGAGCCTGGCCAATCCCGAATTGCTGCTGCTGGACCTGCGGCTGCCCGATGGCTCGGGCCTGGACCTGTTGCATGCGGTGCGCGCCAGGGGCGACCAGCGCCCCGCCATCATCCTGACTGCGCGGGACCAGGTGAGCGACCGCATCGCCGGGCTGAATGCCGGCGCCGACGACTATCTGGTGAAGCCGTTTGACCTGAAGGAGCTGAATGCCCGGGTGCAGGCGGTGGCGCGGCGCTATGCTGGGGCGCAGCGCGTGCTGTGCAATGCCGGCGAGTTGGAGCTGGACCTGACCGGTTGCGTGGCCCTGGTGAAGGGCAAGGAAGCGGTGCTGACCGCACGCGAATGGGGGCTGGTGGCGCTGCTGGCCCGCCGCCCCGGCACGGTGCTGCCGCGCGAGCGGCTGGAGGAGGAGCTCAGCGGCATTGGCGGTGAGTTCGAGAGCAATGCGGTGGAGGTTTATATCAGCCGGGTGCGCCGCAAGCTGGGGCATGAGGCGATTGAAACGCTGCGCGGCATTGGCTACCGGCTGCGGCCATGACCGTAGGCCGCTGGACGCTGCAAGGCAGGCTGGTGCGGTCCCTGACCATTGGGCTGACCGCCAGTTGGCTGGTGGCGGTAGGCTGCGCGGCACTGGCGGTGCGGTTTGAGCTGCATGAAGTGTTCGACAGCGTATTGCAGGAAACCGCGCAGCATCTGCTGGCCGATATCATGACCCAGCGCCCGGCAGCGCTGCTGACGCCCCCCACTGGCGAGGCACCCGCCACACTGCCCGCCGTGCCGCACGACGAATACATTACCTACCAGATCCTGACCGCCGAGGGGCAGGTGCGGCTGCGGTCGCACCAGGCGCCGGCCGAGGCTTTTCTGCTGCCCATTCGCCCTGGCTTTGCCTGGGACAGCGCAGGACGGCGGATCTACACCGAAGCCTCGGTGGATGGGCTGTTCGTCATCGAGATCGCTGAGCCGGCCGAGACGCGGTACGAATCCATCCTGTGGTCCACGCTGCTGTTGCTGCTGCCGCTGTGGGGGCTGGTGCCGGTGGCGATGTGGCTGGTGCGGCGGCAGGTGCGGCACGGGCTGAAGCCGCTGGTGGCACTGCAGCGCGAAGTGGCGGACCGGAGCAGCGGCAACCTGGCGCCGCTGCCGCTGCTGACCCTGCCACTGGAACTGGCGCTGCTGGTGGGCGACGTGAACCAGTTGCTGCGCCGCATGGCCCTGGCGCTGGAAGGCGAGCGCAGCTTTACCGCCAACAGCGCGCATGAGTTGCGCACGCCGGTGGCCTCGGCCCTGGCGCAAACCCAGGTGCTGGCGGCGCAGCTGGGCGAGGACACCCCGGCCGGCGCCCGTGCCCTGGCCATTGCGGCGGAGTTGCAGCGCCTGGGTCGGCTGGCCGAACGCCTGCTGCAGCTCAGCCGCGCCGAGGCTGGCGGCGTGCAGGCTGTGGCCGAGGTGGATCTGGTGCCGCTGGCCCGGCTGCTGTTGGCCGACATGGCCAGCGCCCCGGGTGTGGCCGAGCGACTGTGCTTCGACCCGTTGGGGCAGGCACACTTCATGGTGCATGGCGACCTGGACGCGCTGGGCATTGTGCTGCGCAACCTGCTGGAAAACGCCCTGCACTATGGCGACACTGGCCAGCCGATACGGCTGCGGCTGCATGCGGACCACAGCCTTTCGGTGGCCAATGGCAGCGCGGTGGTGCCGGCCGAGGTGCTGGCCACGCTGACGCAGCGCTTTCGGCGGCTGGAGGCGAGCAAGCCCGGCAGCGGCCTGGGCCTGGCCATTGCCGAGACGGTGATGCGGCAGATTGGCGGCAGCCTGGAACTGCATTCGCCCGTGCGGGGTGAGGCGGCGGGGTTTGAGGTGGTGCTGCGCTTTCCGCCCCAAGGGTAAGCGTAACGCACCGCCTCCGGGGCTTGCTGCCGCGCCCGGCCTGTTTGACACTCCGGGGAAAATACGGGGTTACGCCAAGCATGCCTGCGCTGAACCAGGGCCTAGCGACGAATGATGCCAGCCTGACCCCACTGTTCCGGCCCGGCAGCATCGCCGTGATCGGCGCTTCCACCGATGCCAGCAAGATTGGCGGCCGGCCGATCGATTTTCTGAAGCGGGCGGGCTACGCCGGGCGCATTCTGCCGGTGAACCCGAACGCCGCCGAAATTCAGGGCCTGCCGGCCTACCCGAGCCTGGATGCCGTGCCGGGTGATGTGGACATGGCGGTGATTGGCGTGCCCGCCGCCGCCGTGCCCGCCGCGCTGGAAGCCTGCATTCGCAAGGGCGTGCGCGCCGTGGTGGTGTTCAGCAGCGGCTATGCCGAGCTGGGCGAGGGCGGCCGGCTGGCGCAGGAAGCGCTGGTGGCGCGCTGCCGCGAGGCCGGCATTCGCATGCTGGGGCCGAATGCGCTGGGGGTGATCAATCCCGGCGACGGCGTTTTCGTGACCTTCAGTGCCTCGTTGCACAAGAACTGGCCACAGCCGGGCAAGGTGGCCATTGCCACGCAGTCCGGCGCGGTGGGCACTTATTGCTTCACATTGCTGGCGGACAGGGGGGCGGGGATCAGCCACCTGATCACCACCGGGAATGAGGCGGATGTGGATGTGGCGGCCTGCATCGACTGGCTGGCCGATGACCCCGCGACCGAGGTGGTGCTGACCTATCTGGAAGGCACCAGCCATGGCGCCCGGCTGCGCGCGGCGCTGGAGAAGTGCCGCGCCGCCGGCAAACCGGTGATCGCGATGAAAGTGGGTGCCAGCGAGGTGGGTGCCGCTGCCACGGCCAGCCATACCGGCACCCTGGCCGGGGCCGATGCCGGCTATGCCGCGCTGTTCCAGGCCACCGGTGCCTGGCGCGCTGCTTCCTTGAGTGAGGCGGCCGATATTGCCGCGGCCTGCACGGCCAGCGGGCTGCCGCAGGGGCGGCGGCTGGGGGTTATTACCGTCTCGGGCGGGGCGGGGGCGTTTTTGGCCGATGCCGCCGCGACCGAGGGGTTGGAGCTGCCCGCGCTTGCCGACGAAGCACAGGCCGAGCTGCGCGGCGTGGTGGCCTTTGCCGGCACGCGCAACCCGGTGGACAGCACGGCGCAGGTGGCGAATGACAAGACCGCGCTGACCCGCATGCTGGAGATCATGCTGCGGCATGGCAGGTTTGATGCGCTGGTGGGGTTCCTGGCCTTCATGGGCGAGAATGAAGAGCGGCTGGCGGAGATGATGCCGGAGCTGCGCCGCCTGCGGCAGGGCTATCCGCGCAGCGCATTCCTGTTCAGCCTGCGCGCCACGCCGGCCACCCGCGCCATGCTGCTGCGCGAGGGGATTGCGACCTTCGAGGAACCGAACGACGCGGTGCGCGCCGCCCGTGCCCTGGCCTGGCTGGGAGAACAGCAGGCGCGGCAGCCGATCAGCGCTGCCGTCGAGGCTCAGACGCTGCCCGCCGATGCGCTGGATGAGGCCGGCAGCCGGGCGCTGCTGGCGGAAGCCGGCATTCCCTTTGTGCCGGCGCATAGCTGCACCGATGCCGAGGGCGCGGTGCGGGCCGCCGATGCCTGCGGCTACCCGGTGGTGCTGAAGGTGCTGTCGCCCGACCTGGCGCATAAATCCGATGTGGGTGGCGTGCGGCTGAACCTGCGCGATGCCGATGCGGTGCGCGCTGCCTTCGGCGCCATGATGGCGGAGGTGAGGGCCAAGGCGGCCTATGCCGAGATAACCGGCGCGCTGGTTTCTCCCATGCTGACCGGCGGGGTGGAATGCGTGCTGGGCATGACGCGTGACGCGGTGTTTGGGCCGTTGCTGATGTTCGGGCTGGGTGGCGTGTTTGTGGAAGTGCTGGGCGATGTGGCCTTTCGCCTGGCGCCGCTGGATACGGCGACGGCGCTGGAGATGATCCGTGGCATCAAGGGTCACAGGCTGCTGGCCGGGGCGCGTGGTCGGCCGGCGGTGGATGAAGCCGCGCTGGCTGATGCGCTGGTGGCACTCTCGCGCTTTGCCGAGGCCCACCC
>CANFIE010000032.1 GCA_947446625.1 Acetobacteraceae bacterium
GCCCACGGCCACCTGCATGAGATCCACGACCAACTCGGTATGGCGAAGCACATCGCCAAGCATACCGCCCGCATCGAAGGCCCGCACCACGCGGCAGCGCTGACCCAGCAGGCCATTACCGCCGCCATCAGCGGCCGGCCCCGGCCAGCGGTGCTGGAATGCGCCATGGATGTCTGGCCCCGCCAGGGCAACGCCACGCTGCCCACCGCCGCCGCCACGCCAGACCCACTGGCGCTGGACGAAGCCGCGCTGGACCGCGCCTGCGCCCTGCTGGCCGGCGCGAAGAAGCCGCTCATCGTGCTGGGCGGCGGTGCCATCGGCGCCGGCCAGGCCATCGCCCGCATCGCCGAGCATCTCCAGGCCCCGGTCACCAGCTATCGGCGGGGCAGGGGGGTGGTGCCCAGCACGCATCCGCTGGCGGTGCCGGTCAGTGTCGGCCACCGGCTATGGGCGGAAGCCGATGTGGTGCTGGCCATTGGCACCAGGCTGTTCATGCAGCAGGGTGGCTGGGGCGTGGATGCCAGCCTCAAGGTCGTCCGCATCGATATCGACGCCGCCGAGCCGGACCGTTTCCGCCCCGCCACCGTGCCCATGGTGGCCGATGCCGTGGCCGCCGCCCCCGCGCTGCTGGAGCGCCTGCTGGCCACCCCCGCCCACCCCAGCCGCGCCGCCGAAGTGGCCGGCCACATGGCCTGGATGAACGCTGAACTCGCCAAGTTAGAACCGCAGATGGGCTTCCTCGGCGCCATGCGCGCCGCGCTGCCGGAGGACGGCATCTTCGTCGACGAGGTCACCCAGGTCGGCTTCGTCTCCCGCCTCGGCTTTCCCGTCACGCGGGAACGCACTTTCCTCTCGCCCGGCTACCAGGACAATCTCGGCTGGGGCTACGGCACGGCGCTGGGCGCGGCGGCGGTGCGGCCCGATGTGCCCGTGCTCAGCATCGCCGGTGATGGCGGCTTCCTGTACCAGATCGGCGAGCTCGCCACCGCGGTGCAGCACAAGCTGCCCGTGGTGGTGGTGGTGTTCGACAATGGCGCCTTCTTCAACGTCAAGCGCATCCAGACCCTGGCCTATGGCAACCGGCAGATCGCCTGCGACCTGCACAACCCTGACTTCGCCAAACTCGCAGAGACCTTCGGCATGGCCAGCTACCGCGTGACCGACGCCGCCCAGCTGGAACGCGCCGTGGGTGACGCCATCGCCCTGCGCGCCCCGGCGCTGGTGCATGTGAAATGCGGCGCCATGCCCAGCCCCTGGCATTTGCTGCAAATGCCAAGGGTGCGGGGGTAGCGCCTGATCGTCTTCGGTGGAATCACCGAAGGCGTGAATCAGCCGCTCAAAAAAATCAGTCCAGGCTGATCCCCCGCGACCGTACCACCGGCCCCCACAGCGCCACGTCGTCGCGCATCGCCTGGTCCAGCGCCTGCGGTCCCTGCGCCAGCACCCGCGTGGCCAGCGGCTTGAACCGCTCGGTCAGCCAGGGGTCGCCGCGCAACTCGGTCATCGCCTTGCTCAGCCCGGCCACGGCTTCCGGCGCCATGCCCGGCGGCCCCCACAGCCCATGAAAGGCATAGGCGATCAGGTTGGGGTAGTACTGCCGCATCACCGGCACGCCGGGCAGTTCCGGCTCCGGCTCGCGCCCCAGCACCGCCAGCGCCCGCACCCGCGCCTCCGGCCCGCGGGTCAGGGTTATCGCCAGCGCGGTCGGCTCAATCGCCAGCTGAATCTGCCCGGCAATCAGCTCATTCCGCGGCGTCACCCGGTGCGGCACGTGCAGCATCTCAATCCCGGCATCGCGCATCAGCATCTCGCCGCACAAATGCGCAAAGCTGCCCGGCCCGCTGGTGCCCCAGGCAATGCTGCCGGGGCTGCGCTTGGCCAGCGCCACGAATTCTGGAATATCCCGCGCCGGCAAATCCGCGGGCACCAGCATCACAAATGGCGTGTCGCTCACCAGCGCAATCCGCGTGAACCGGTCCGGCTCATAGGGCAGCCGGCGGAACAGCAGCTTGTTCAGCGTCATCAACTGGTTGTAGCCAAACAGCACGGTGTAGCCATCGGGCTGGGCGTTGAACACCGCCTCGGTGCCAATGATGCCCGAGGCTCCCGGCTTGTTCTCCACAATCACCGGCTGGCCCAGCTTCTCGGCCAGGCGCTGGGCCAATATGCGGCACAAAATATCCGGGTTGCCACCGGGGCTGCCCGGAGTCAGCAGGCGCAGCGGTTTGTCGGGCCAGCCGGCGGCGCGGGCCGGCGCGGCAACAAAGGGCAGCAACAGGCCAGCGGCCAGGCTACGGCGACGCATGGGCAAACCTCCCTGAACGCCACCTCTATGGGCGGCTGCCAGAAACGCTAACCCGGCAACCCTAGCGCCGCAAACTGGTATCCTGCCCCAGCGGCGCTTCGGCTATCGCTTCCTCCAGCGTCTTCGCCGGGCGCCACTGCTCGGCCGGGCGCAGCGCGCCGTCAAAGCCAATCTGGTCCAGGCCCCAATACAGCTCCAAATGGTGGCCATCGGGGTCCAGGAACTCCACCGCCACCTGGCATCCCGCCCGGCGCCGGCCCTCGAACACAATGGTCACGCCGTGCTGGCGCAGATGGTCGCGGGCATCCACCACCTCCTGCAAGGTCGCCAGCTCAAACGCTGTGTGATGCGTGCCGCGCCGCATGCCGGGCTTCTGCCCATCGCCCACCAGCGCCACCGAATGATGGTCCGGCCCAAACCGCAGGAACACCATGCCGCCGGCCATCATGCTCTCGTCATACACATCCGAAAGCTGGAACCCCAGCACCTGGGTGTACCACCGCACCGAGGCCGCCAGGTCACTCACGTAGAACACCGTGTGACCCAGCTTCTGCACCCGGAAGGGAATGCCCTTCGGCGGCTGCATCGCGGCAATGGCGGGTTTGTCCACCGCCATTACAGCTCGGCCTCCTGCTTCAGCGCCCGAATCGCCTGGCGCCAGCTCTCGGTCGCCTCGGCAATCTCCTCCGGCCCATGCACGGATGAAAGGATCGCCCCACGCGCGCCCTTCGGGTCAATCCCCGCCGTCACCAGCGCCAGGTACAGCTTCTTCATCAACTCGCCGCGCGGCTCGCCCGCCATCAGCGCCGCCTGCTGGCCTTCCGGCGTCCAGCGCAGCGGGTCCACCGCCATGCCCTGCGGGTTGGTGAAAAAATGGATCACGCTGTGCTCGCCATACACCGCCCAGGGCACGCCTTCCTCGGCCAGTACTTCGTTGAAGCGCTGCTTCATCACCTGCGCCGCCGCCGTGGCCCGGGCGCAGAAATCGCCATCCCGGATCATCCGCAACGTCTCAATCCCCGCCGCCGCTGAAACCGGGTTGGCGTTGTACGTCCCCTGGTGCTTCACCTTCTCGCGCTTCTTCTCGGCCGAGACATCAAAGTCCAGCCACTCGATGATATCGCGCCGCCCGGCCACCGCCCCGCCCGGCAACCCACCAGCCAGAATTTTTGCGAGTGTGCACAAATCCGGCGTCACCCCGCTTTCCGCCTGCGCGCCGCCGGCGGAAACGCGAAACCCCGTCACCACCTCATCAAAAATCAGCAGCACGCCATGCGCCGTGCAGGCCGCCCGCAGCGCCGCCAGAAACCCCGGCGTGGTCGGAATCATCCCGGTCGAAGCCCCGGTCGGCTCCAAAATAATCGCGGCAATATCGCGGTCCGCCGCAAAGCACGCCTTCACCGCCTCGATGTCATTCGGCGGCAGCAGCACCACCTCGGCCGCCACTTCCGGCAACACACCCGGAGACGCCGTGCCGTCAAAGTGGTTGTCCACGCCAAAGGCCATGTGGTCGTGCCAGCCATGGAAGTGGCGCAGAAACCGCACCACCTTGCGCTTGCCGGTAAAGGCCCGCGCCAGGCGCAGCGCCATATGCGTGGCCTCGGTGCCGCTGCTGGTAAAGCGCACCCGTTCCGCGCAGGGCACCAGGGCCTGCACCAGCCCGGCCCATTCCACTTCCAGCGCGTGGCAACTGCCGTATTGCGTGCCCTGCATCAACTGCCGGCTCGCCGCTTCCATCACCGTCGGTGGGCAATGCCCCATCAGGTGGCTGCCATGGCCGCCGTAGAAATCCACCATCATGTTGCCATCCACATCCCATTTGCGCGGGCCGGCGGCGCGGGCGGTGTAGATGGGGTAGGGGTCGGTGTAGCGGCTGTCATGCGCAATGCCGCTGGGCAGCACCTCGCTGGCCTTGGCATGCAGCGCCGCCGAGCCAGGGGTCTTCGCCACATAAGCGGCAACGATGGGGGAATTGGTCGGGCTCAACATTGGGGCGCGGCAACCTTGTTCTGCACTGCGGTAGCCTAGGGCCAGCACGCGGCATTGCGCCAGGGGGCCTCGGCACCGATTGACGCCGCCCGCCAGCCCCGGCAATCCCAGGCGCCGGGGATGAGGATGCCAAGCATGATGCAGGACTGGATCGGACGCAGCGAAACGGTGGAGGACGAGGCCAGCCTGGGGCTGATGCGCCGCCTGGCGGCCCTGCTCGACCAAGACCCGGCCGCCCTGCAGCGCGGCGCCCCCATGCCCGCCGGCTGGCATGCCGCGCTGTTCTGGCCGGTGGCGCGCCAATCCGCCCTGGGGCCGGATGGCCACCCGGAAAAGGGTGACTTCATGCCCCCCATTCCGCTGCCGCGCCGCATGTTCGCCGGCCGCCGCACCTTCTTCAACGCGCCCATCGCCATTGGGGCAGAGGTTGCCCGCACCAGCACCATCGCCGCCATCACCCCCAAGCAGGGCAAGTCCGGCGCCATGGTCTTCGTCACCATCCGGCACGAGATTGCCGGCGGCGCCGTGGTGGAGGAGCAGGACCTGGTTTACCGCGAGGCCGCCACCCCCGGCGCCACGCCCCCCGCGCCACCGCCCTTCACCCTGCCGGCAGGCGCGCATGTCGAGAGCTTCACCCCCACCACCACGCTGTTGTTCCGCTATTCGGCGGTTACCTATAACGGCCACCGCATCCACTACGACGCTGACTACGCCCGCAGCGAGGAAGGCTACCCCGCGCTGGTGGTCAATGGTGGCGTCTCCACCATTCTGTTGACCCAACTGGCCAAGCGCAGGCTGCCCGGCCCCATCACCAGCATCACCTCCCGCGCTGGCCGGCCTCTTTTCGTCGGCCGGCAGGCCACGCTGGCCTGCCATGCCGCAACCCCAACTTCCCTCAATCTCTGGGCGCTGGACGATGCCGGCCGCATCGCCTTTGAAGCCGTGGCGGAGTGCGCCTGATGCGTAAAGGACCGCTTGAAGGCGTGAAGGTGCTCGACCTCACCGCCGTTGTCGTGGGCCCCACCTGCACCCTCACCTTGGCCGAACAGGGCGCCCAGGTGGTGAAGCTGGAACAGCCCCCCGCCGGAGACCTGTTGCGTAAGCTCGGCGGGCCGTCGCGTTCGCCCGACATGTCGCCCAAATTCGTCCACTTCAATCGCGGCAAGCAATCCATCGCGGTTGATCTCAAGACCGCCGAAGGCAAGGCCGTGCTGCTGCGCCTGGCCGAGCAGGCCGATGTGCTCGTCACCAACATGCGCGGCGGCGCGCTGAAGCGCCTGGGCATCACCTGGGAAGCGCTGGCACCGAAGAACCCGCGTTTGGTGTTCTGCGTCATCGCCGGCTTCGGCAGCAAGGGCCGCTACCACGACAGCCCGGCCTACGACACCATCATCCAGGGCATGTCCGGCTTTGCCGACGCGCTCGGCCGCGTGACGGGTGAACCGCGCTACGCCCCCTTCGTGCTCTGCGACCACATCACCGGCATCATCGCCAGCCAGGCCATCACGGCGGCGCTGTATGAGCGCGCGCAGACCGGCGCCGGCCAGCCGCTGGAAGTGCCGATGTTCGAGAGCATGGCGCATTTCGTCCTCACCGAGCACATGTTCAAACGTACGTTTGATAGCGCCGGCCCCACCGGCGACCCCCGGGTGATGAACCCCGACGCCAAGCCAATTCCCACCAAGGATGGCTACCTGGCCCTCTCCGCCAATACCGACGCCCAGGCCTTCGCGTTTTTCGACGCCATTGGCCGGCCCGAGTTGCGCGACGACCCTCGCTTCAACAGCGTGGTGGCGCGGTTCCGCAATGTGGATGCCTATTTCGCGCTGCGCGCCGAAGCCCTGCGCGCGAAAACCACCGCCGAATGGGTGGTGATTTTCCGCAAGGCCGAGGTGCCGGCCATGCCGTTCAACACCATCGAGCAATTGCTCGACGACCCGCACCTATGGGAAGCCGGCTTCCTGCGGCGCGAAAACCACCCCACCGAAGGCCCGATGGTCGGCCTCTCGCGCCCCGTTACCTTCGGCACCGCGGCGCGAGACGAGTTGCCCCTGGCCCCGCGCATGGGCGCCGATGCCCGCGCCGTGCTGGCCAATGCCGGCTATTCTGAGGCCGAGATCGACACGTTGCTGGGCAATGGCGCGGTGATGCGCCCGCCGGTGTAGCCAAAGGCGGTAGTCACCCCCAATGGCCCCTGCACAGCGCGCTGACCGGGGCCCAACGCCCAAAGCGACTGGGGGCTTGTGGCGGAGGATAGCCGCGGCGCCGGGGGCGTTTCAACAACCCCGGCGCCCAGTCCGCTACTCCGGCGTAATCCCGGCGGCGCGTGCCACTTCCTGCCATTGCGGCACCTCGGCGCGCAGCCGGGCGGCCAGGGTGGCGGGGTCGCTCAGCAGCAGGCTGGCGCCCAGCGCGGCCATGCGCTTGGCCAACTCGCCCTCGGGGGCGCGCAGCGGCGCCATGGCGGCGCCCATCTGGGCGATGACAGCGGGCGGCGTGGCCCGGGCGGCGAACAGCCCAATCCAGAACGGCACGGCATAGCCCGATACCTGCTCGGCTACGGCGGGCACATCCGGCAGCAGCCCGATGCGGCGCGGCAGGGTAACCGCCAGCGCCCGCAGCGTGCCGGCGCGGATATGCTCCAGCACAATCGAGACATCGCCGATCACCAGGTCCACATCCCCGGCCAGCAGCGCATTCACCGCCAGGCTGGCGCCCCGATAGGGCACGTGCAGCAGCGGCGCCCCGGCCTTCAGCCCCAGCAATTCCCCGGCGAAATGGGTGGAGGAGCCAATGCCCGAAGTGGCGAAGCTCACCTTGCCCGGATTGGCCCGTGCCCGCGCCAGCAGGCCGGCGAGGTCGGCGATGCCGCCCTGGCTGCGGGTGGTGATGGCCAGCGGCGATTCCGAGACGAGGGAGACGGCGGGCAGGTCGGTGAATGGGTCGAAGCCCGGGTCTCGGCGCATGGCCGGCAGGGTGGCGATGGCCGAGGAGGTGATGAGGAAGGTATGGCCATCCTGCGCCTGGGCCACATGCTGCATGCCCAGCGCGCCGCCGGCACCGGCCCGGCTTTCCAGGATGAAGGGCTGGCCCAGCTTCTGCGTCAGGTATTCGCAGATGAAGCGGGCCGGCATGTCCTGCGGGCCGCCGGGGGCGAAGGGGGAGACGAAGCGCACCGGCCGGTTGGGCCAGGCGGCGGGCTGGGCCACAGCGGGGCTGGCCAGAAGCCCGGCCAAGGCCAGGCGGCGGGTGATGAGCATGCGGTCCCTCCCATGGGTGGGGCCGGTTGCGGCCGCGCCCCTTGCCGTACAGCAAAGGGCGGGCCGCGGGTTTTGGCAACTCAGCGCAGGGTCTTCAGGTAGTCGATCAGGTCGTTGCGCTGTTGCTCGTTGCGCAGCCCGGCATAGGGCATGTTGCCCTGGGGCAGCACGGCGCGGGGGTTTTCCACATAGGCGCGCAGGTTTTCCTCGGCCCACACCGTGCCCTTCTCGCCCTCGGCCTTGATGCCGGCGGAGTAGCGGAAACCCTCGATCGCGCCCATGCGGCGGCCGACAATGCCCCACATGTTGGGGCCAACGCCGTTGCGGCCGCCCTGGTCGGCGGTGTGGCAGGCGCCGCACTGGGTGCGGAACACGCGCTGGCCCGGCGGGGCTTCCTGCGCGGCGGCGGGCAGGGCGGCGGCGCTGAGCAGCAGGGCGGCGGTCAGGGCAAGGCGACGCATCGGGTGGATTCCTTCGGAAGGCGCGGCGCAAATCGGCGCCTGTGGCGTAAAGCGCGGGGCGTATATGCGCCTGTGGTGAGGCTGCGCAAGGCTTCGCGTATGCAGCATTGCGCGCTTGTATGGGCTGGGGCGGAAGGGCCAGGATGCGCGCATGCCAAACCCGGTTTTTGCTCCCATCGGCCTGTTGGAAACCCCCTGGGCCAGCCCGGCGGACTGCCCGCGCAATGGTCGCCAGCCCAACCCGCTGCCGGAATGCCGCGCCGTGGTGGAAGAACGCTGGCGCCAGGGGTTGCAGGGGCTGGAAGGCTTCAGCCATTTGATTTTGCTGTACTGGCTGAACCAGGCACCGCCGGCCAGGCTCAGCTTCACCCCGCCATTTGACGACCAACCGCGCGGGGTGTTCGCCACCAGGGCGCCGTTTCGGCCCAACCCGATTGGGTTGAGCGTCGTGCGCTTCCTCGGCTTCGGCGCGCCGGGGGTGCTGCTGGTGGAGAATCTGGACTGCGTGAACGGCACGCCGCTGCTGGATATCAAGCCATACCTGGCCAGCACCGATTGCGAGCCGGGGGCGACGATGGGCTGGCTGGAACAACATCGCACCCGGTAATTCCGGCCGCGAGCGCATCGGACAAATACCCCGGCGCCCGCCGGCCACCCCTTCAGGCGGCGGCGGGGCCGGGGTGGGGGTCACAGACCCTCGAAGCCCTTGGACTTCAGGCTGGCGGTGACCCAGGCGCGGTCATAGGTGCCGGCCTGGATTTCGGCCACAGCCTTGATTTCCTTGGCGTGGTGGGCTTCGGCGGCGGCCAGCACCGTCTCGATTTCGTCGTAGGGGATGACCACGACGCCATCGGCATCGGCCATGATGAGGTCGCCGGGCATGACCACCTGGCCACCGCAGGAGCAGGGGGTGCCGATTTCGCCCGGGCCGTCCTTGTAGGGGCCGGAGGGGGTGACGCCGCAGGCCCAGATGCCGATATCCATGTCGGCCAGCTCGGCCTTGTCGCGGATGGCGCCGTCGATGATCACGGCCTGGATGCCGCGCTTGGCGGCGTGGCCCATCATCAGCTCGCCGGTCATGGCAATGGCCAGCTCGCCGCCACCATCGGCCACGATGACATCGCCGGGCTGAGCAATATCAATGGCATGGTGGAGCATGAGGTTGTCGCCGCTGCGGCTGCGGACGGTGAAGGCCGGGCCGGCGATGATGCGCTTGCCGCCATAGGGGGCGAAGCCGCCGCGCATGGTCTGCATGCGGTTCATCACGTCGCCGATGTTCGCGGCGGGCAGCTTGGCGGCGCGGGCGCATTGGGCGGGGGTGGCGCGCCGGGTGATGGGGCGCATGCGGAGGCCGATGGTCATGGGGCGATTCCTTCCGGGGATTGGCGGGGCAATTTGCCCGGGTGGGAGAGGCTGTCGAGGGCGTGGTGAGCGGATCGGACAAATAGGCCTGGCGGGGATGGATGCGTTGGCATGGGTGTGGGGGCCGAGGAGGGGGTAGGGTTTTGCAAGCGGGTGATCCTGACATAGGAATTTAATCTCCTAAACCAGGAGTGGGATCGAAGGCCAGGAATTTGTGCTTTGGGTCAGTCCGCCCTCGCCCCGCTGGCGCGGACCACGCGGCCCCATTTCTCCCGCTCGGCCGAGACGAAATTGGCGAAGGCTTCGACCTCCAGCGTGCCGGCGGTGGCGCCGGCCTCGGCGAAGCGGGCCAGCAGGCGGGGGTTGGCCAGGGTGGCGCGCACCGTGGCGTTGATGCGCTGGAGCAGCGCCGGTGGGGTGGCGCCGGGGGCGGCCAGGCCGAACCAGGCTTCAGCATCAAAGCCGGGCAGGCCAGCTTCGGCCACCGTGGGCAGGTTGGGCAGCACCGCGGCGCGGCGGGTGCCGGCCACCGCCAGGGCGCGGACCCGGCCTTCGCGGATTTGCGGCAGGCTGCCGGGCATGTTGTCGAACATCATGGCCAGGTTGCCGGCCACCAGATCCGTCATCGCTGGGGCGGCGCCGCGATAGGGGATGTGGGTGAGATCGACGCCGGCCATGACCTTGAACAGCTCGCCGGCCAGATGGTTGGTGCTGGAATTGCCCGAGGAGCCGAAGCTGAGCCGGCCGGGCTGCGCCTTGGCCAGGGCGATGAGTTCCGCCACCGAATGCGCCGCCAAGCTGGGGGTGACCATGAGCACGATGGGCACGCTGGCGACGAGGGCGATGGGGGCCAGGTCCTTCGCCGGGTCGTACGGCATGCTGCGATAGACCTGGTGGTTGATGGCCAGTGGGCCGGGCGCGGTGAGCAGCAGGGTGTGGCCATCGGGCGCGGCCTTGGCCACCACATCGGCACCGACATTGCCGCCGGCGCCGGCGCGGTTTTCGATGATGCAGGGCTGGCTGGTGTGCTCACGCAGGGCTTCGGCCAGGAAGCGGGCGAGAATGTCGTTGGAGCCGCCGGGCGGGTAGGGGACGATGATGCGGGTGGGGGCGTTGGGCCAGGCGGCGGGTGCCTGGGCCTGCGCCAGGGCAGGCAGGGCGAGGGCGGCCAGCAGGGTGCGACGGTGCATGGGCGTTTCCTGTTTTGCCGCACTTGTGCCGCAACCGGGCGCGCAGCACCATCGGGGGCAATGCAGGCGAGGGGAAACGTGATGAGCGAACGGATGAATGCGGCGGAGACGCTGGTTTCGGGCCTGGTGGCGAACGGGATAGAGACGATCTACGCCCTGCCCGGGGTGCAGAACGACCCGTTCTTCGACGCGCTGTACCATGCGCAGAACCAGCTGCGCGTGCTGCACACCCGGCATGAGCAGGGCTGCGCCTATATGGCGCTGGGGGCGGCCATGGCCACGGGCAAGCCGCAGGCGGTGGCGGTGGTGCCGGGGCCGGGCATGCTGAACGCGGCGAGCGCGCTGGCGACGGCCTATTCCAACAATGCGCGGGTGCTGGCGGTGGTGGGACAGATTCCGCTGCACAGCATTGGCCGGCACACCGGGCAGTTGCACGAGATTGTGGACCAGACCGCGATTTTGAAGACGCTGACCAAGTGGAATACCGTTGTGCCCGGCATTGCCGATGTGCAGCCGGCGGTGCATGCGGCGTTTCAGCAGCTGTTGAGCGGGCGGCCGCGGCCCGTTGGCATTGAGGTGCCGATGGATGTTTGGCAGCAGCGCGCCACGGTGCTGCCGCATGTGGCGGCCGAGGGGCTGCCGCCGGCGCCGCTGGATGAGGATGCGATTGAGGCGGCGGCCAAGCTGCTGGGCGCGGCGGAACGGCCGATGCTGGTGGTGGGCAGCGGCGCGCTGGATGCCAGCCTGGAAGTGCAGGCGGTGGCGGAGACGCTGACCGCGCCGGTGATGAGCTTCCGCATGGGGCGGGGGGTGATGCATGACGACCATCCGCTGGATGTGCGGCTGCCGGTGGGCCACAAGCTGTGGGCCGATGCCGATGTGGTGCTGCTGGTGGGCACGCGCGGGCAGAACCCGCTGAGCATCTGGGGCACGGCGGGGCTGAAGGTTATCCGCGTGGATGTGGATGCCGCCGAGATGACGCGGTTTGGCGCGCCGGCCCTGGCGATTCAGGGGGATGCGGCGCGGGTGCTAGGGGCGTTGGCGGCTCGGCTGGGGCGGCACAACCAGGCGCGGCCGGGGCGGGCCGAGGCGATTGCCGCGGTGAAGACGCGGGTGATGCAGCAGGTGCGCGAGACTTTGGCGCCGCAGATTGGGTTCTTGCAGGTGATGCGCGAGGAGTTGCCGCGTGATGGCATCTTCGTGGATGAGCTGACGCAGGTTGGCTATGTCTCGCGCATTGCCATGCCGGTTTATGCGCCGCGCACGTTCTTGAGCACGGGGTTGCAGGGCACGCTGGGCTGGGGCTTTGCCACGGCGCTGGGGGCGCAGGCGGCGATGCCGCATCGGCGGGTGCTGAGCATCGCCGGGGATGGCGGCTTCATGTTCAACGTGCAGGAAATGGCGACCGCCGTGCAGCACGGGATTCCGCTGGTGACGGTGGTGTTCAATGACGGCGCCTACGGCAATGTGAAGGGGTTCCAGAAGGCGAATTTCGGCGGGCGGACGATTGCGAGCGATCTGCGCAACCCGGATTTTGTGCGGCTGGCCGAGAGCTTTGGCGCGCAGGGGCTGCGGGCGCATACGCCGGAGGAATTGCGCGGGGCGTTGAAGCGCGGCTTTGCGACCACGGATGGGCCGACACTCATAGAAGTGCCGGTGGGGGAGATGCCTTCGCCGTGGCAGTTCATCATGCTGCCGCGCTGCCGGTAGCTTACTTCTGCACCAGGGCTTCGGCTTCCAGCTTGAGGAGGATGCTGTCGAGGACGGCGTTTTCTTCGGGCGAGAGGGCGGCGTGGAAGGCCACGTCGCGCTCGCCGGCGGCGCGCATCAGGCCCGCGTGCAGGGCCTCTCCAGCCGGTGAGAGGCGGAGCTCGACTTCGCGGGCGTCGGCGGTGCTGATGAGGCGCTGGACCAGGCCGCGTTCGGCCAGCACGGTGACGGTGCGGCTGAGCAGGGATTTGTCGAGTGCCGCCAGTGCGGCGAGTTGCTTGAGCGAGAGCGGCGCGAAGTCACCCAGCAGGGCGATGGTGCGCCATTCCACCAGGCTGACGTTGAACTCGCGCCGATAGCGGGAGGCGGCGCCGCGGGAGAGGGCGCCGGCCAGCTTGTGGACCCGGTAGCTGATGAGCTGCTTGATGGTGGTCATGCGCGCAGGGTCAGTCCAGGAAGAACGGGGTTTCTTCGTGCGGTTCGCCGCGCAGCAGCACCGGAAAGCGGAAGACGCGCAGGCCGTCGCGTTCGCCATCGGGTTGGGCGAGCAGCAGCGGGCGGAGCTCGGCGGGCAGCACCGCGAGGACCGGGTCTGCCGTATTGGCCGCCGCGTGCTGCGGGAAGAATACCGTGGTGCAGAGCCGGCGCATGATGCCGGAGCCGAGGATGCCGAGGTTGATGTGCGGGGCGCGCGGGCCGCTGGTGTCGGCGAAGCTGCCTGGGATGATGGTGCGGAATTCGAAGTGGCCTTCGGCGTCGGTCCAGGCGCGGCCCCAGCCCATGAAGGCGGGGTCGGCCTTGGCGTGGCCAGGGTCGAGCGGGTGGCGGAAATGGCCGAGCGCGTCGGCCTGCCAGGCTTCCAGCACCGCGTTGACGCAGGGACCGCCGCCTTCCTGCAACACGTGGCCGTGCAGGATGATGGTTTCGCCCAGCGCCGTGGGCGGCGCGGTGGGGGCGATGCGGGTGAGGTCGTTGTCGCCTTCATTGAAGAAGGTGCGAGGGAAGAAGGGGCCGATGGTCTGCCAGCCGGCGGGGACCAGGGGCGAGTTGGGAAGCGCGCTCATAGCGGCGGGGTCGCGTGGCGGCCGCGGACGACCATGTTGTGCTGGAAGCCGAGCCACTCGCCCTCGATTTGCTGGGTGGGGATATGGCTGCTGATCAGGCGCTGCTGGGCTTCGCGGTCGGCGATGCTGAGCAGGAGCAGGTCCACCGCGTTCAGCGGGTCTCCGGGGAAATACATCTGCGTCACCAGGCGGGAGAGCGAGGAAGGGCCGAGGATGGAGAAGTGGATATGCGGCGGGCGCCACCACTTGTTGCTGTTGGGCACGGGGTAGGCGCCGGGCTTGATGGTGAAGAAGCCGTAGCGGCCGGTGGCATCGGTTTGGCAGCGGCCATTGCCGATGAAGTTGGGGTCCAGCGGGGCGTCGCGTTGGTCGAGCGGGTTGAAGTAGCGGCCGGCGGCGTTGGCCTGCCACATTTCTACGAGTGCGCCGGCAACGGGGCGGCTGTCTTCGTCCAGGATGCGGCCGGTGACGTAGATGAGCTGGCCCTGCGCCGGCTTGCCGTTGGTTTCGGCCAGGTTGATGTCGCCCGGGTGCAGCTTGGCGCTGAGGTCGAGCGGACCCGTCAGCTCCGTGCGGGTGACCGGGCGGCGGAAGGGCGGGCGGCGCGGGTTGCGCGTGTAGGTGCCGGCATAGTGCTGGATGGGCACTTGGGGCTGGGTGTGTTCGTCGTAGGGCGCGAACAGGTCGGGCAGGGCATCTGGCATGGCGGTGCCTTCAGTGCAGGTGGATGGGGTCGGCGTTGGCGAGGGCCTTGAGGGCGGTGGCTTCGGGCATGACGCCGAGGCCGGGGCCTTCCGGGCAGAGGATATGGCCGTTGCTGACGGCGAAGGGCGGGGTGATATCGGCGGCGAGGCCTGGCCAGCCGCAGTCCATGGGGTGGGGCTGGTCGGTGCCCAACGCCAGGGCCAGGTGGCAATTGGCGGCGGTGACCACGCCGGATTCGTAGAAACTGTGCACCGCCGGGCGATGGCCAAGGGCGCGGGCGGCCAGGGCCATTTGGCGCAGCCCCTCCACCCCGCCCCAGAGGAAGACATCACCCAGCACCGTGACGCTGAGGCCGCGGCGATAGGCGGCGGCGAGGTGTTCCGGCGCGATGACGCACATGTTGGTGGCGAAGGGTGTCCGCACATGGGCGGAGAGGCGGGCGAGGCCTTCGAGGCCGTCGGTTGGGTCTTCCAGGAATTCCAGGCCGATGGGGTCCAGCGCTTCGCAGAGTTCGCGGGCGGCGTGGGTTGAGTAGGCCGCGTTGGGGTCGAAGCGGATTTTTGACTGGGGCCCCAGCGCGGCGCGCAGGGCCTTCAGGGTGGTGATGTCCCAGGCGGGGGTGTTGCCGGCGGATTTGTACTTGAAGGCGTTGATGCCGAAGCGCTGCTTGAAGCTGAGCGCCAATTCCACCACGCGCTGGGTATTGCCGAGGTCTGCCATGTGGGCGGCCAGTTCGGTACGGGTGACCAGACTGCCGGGGACGGCGGCGGGCAGCGGGCAGGCGATGGGCATGGGCCGGGTGGGGCCTTGGTGGCCGAGCAGGCGGTGCAGCGGCTGGCCGGCGGCCTGGGCCTGCAAATCCCAGGCGGCCAATTCCAGCCCGGCGAAGGCCGAGAGGGCGTTGCGGCCGTCGCGATTGTCGAACCCGATGCGGCCGAAGGCGCGGCGCAGCGCCGGCATGTCCTGCGCCAGGTTCTTGCCGAGCCAGGTCTTGGCCAGGGCCTGCAGCCGGGGCAGGGCGGTGGCGTGGCTTTCGCCCCAGCCGGTGAGGCCCTGATGCGTGCGGATTTCCACCACCACGCGGGACTGCGTGGGGGTGAGGTACATGGAGGAGACGTAGAGATCCGTCAGCGGCAAGGCGAGGCGGTGCATGATGATCTCGCGCACCGTCAGCGCCGGGGCGCTGCTGGGGGGCGCGGGTTCCGGCGGGGCGGTGCTGGCGCAGCCCAGCGTGGCGGCCAGGGCGCTGGCACCGGGGCCGCGCAGGGCGAGGGTGACATCCATGACCCGGGCCAGGGCCGCCACCTGGCGCAGCCTGGCCTCGCCGAGGGCGGTTTCGGCCACCACCAGGGTGGTGCTGGGTTCCAGGCAGGCGGCCAGCGGGTTGGCCGCGCTGGGTTGGGTTGTTTCGATGTGGCTGGACGTCATGCGGCCGAGTGTGCGGCGGTTGGTTTACTCGGTCAACCATCGGCCGGCATGGTCAGCGCAGGCCGGCGGCCACGGCGCGGACGAGATCATGCGGGTTGTCGTGCAGGGCCGCCACGCCGACGGCGGCGAGGTCGGCGCGGGCCTGTTCCAGCGAATAGCCGCGCAGGGCGGCGTGGCCGGCGGCGATGCCGACGAAAAGCGGCTTGGGCGGGGGGGATTTGCGGATGGCGTCGGCCAGCGCATCCACCCGGGCCTTGAGCGGGCGGGAGGCCAGGGTGGTGTAGAACATCACGCCCTTTACCTCGGGCCGGCGGGCGATGGCATAGGCGGCGTCGAGGCGCTCGGGCGTGCTGTCCATCGGGCCGCCCTGGACATTGTCCATGAAGCAGGCGGCGGGGCAGCCGACATCGGCCAGCAGGTCCAGCATCAGCATGCCAAGGCCGGCGCCGGCGGTGACCATGGCCACGGTGCCACCGGGGAGTTCCACCAGCTGGAAGCCTTGGTCGCGCGCCTTGTGTTCCAGCGGCGTCAGGGCGGCGTCCTCCAGCGCGGCGGACAGGGCGGGGGATTCGTGGCGGAAGGCGGCGCTGTCGTCGCGCACCAGCTTGGCGTCGCAGGCCATCAGCCGGCCGTTTTCCAGCACGGCGAGGGGGTTGATCTCCAGCAGGTCGAGATCCTCGGCCACCATGATTCGGGCGAGGCGCAGCGCCAGCCGGGCCAGGGGCGCGGCGAGGGCGGGCGGGAAGGCGGGGGCGAGCAGGGAGTAGAGCGCTTCCAGCATGCCGGGGGCTTCCGGCACCACGTTGATGCGGAGCAGACCGGGGGTGGATTCGATCTCGACCCCGCCTTCGGGGTGGATGAGCAGCTGGATGCCCTGGGCGGTGCCGTCCACCGTGAGGGCGAGGTAGATCTCCCGCTTGATGGCGACCGCATCCTCAAGCAGCAGGGGGGCGGTGGGGTTGCCGAGGATGCCGCGAATCGCTTCGGCGGCGGCTGGGGCTTCTCCGGCGGTGACCAGGCGGACCAGGCCGCGCTTGCCACGGCCGCCTTCCAGCACCTGGGCCTTCAGCACGCCCTGGGCTTCAGGCCCCGGAATGCCTTGCAAAAGCGCGCCTCGCGGCACGGGAATGCCGTGGCGGCGCAGCAGTGTCTTGCCATCATGCTCAGTCAGCCGCACCGTCTGCTCCGTGAAAAACGCACCGTTCCTCGATAGCTTCCCCCGTCACGTCGTGGTGTTCAACCCGGCAGGACGCTACGCCGCCGCGCAAGTCGCCTCGATGCAGGAGGCGGGCACGCGGATTGTTGCCGGTATTCAGCTGGGCCGGGGTGGCGAGACGCTGGCCGGCTTTCCGTTGCTCGATGGGCTGGAGGCGCTGGCGGAGACGCCGGATGCGGCGGTGATCTACACCCCGCCCGAGGGGGTGCTGGATGCGGTGCGGGCCTGCACGGCGCGGCGGGTGCGGACCATTGTGGTGGCGGCGGAATATGTGCCGGTGCATGACGCCATTGCGGCGGCGCGGGCAGCGCGAGAGGCCGGGTGCTGGCTGGTGGGGCCGAATACGCTGGGCCTGTGCGTGCCGGGCGAAGGGCTGCTGGGCAGCATTGCGCCGAGCTTTTGCATGCCGGGCCGGCTGGCGGTGATTTGCCGCAGCGGCACGCTGACCCTGGCGACGGCGCGGATGCTGACCCTGGCCGGGATAGGCCAGCGGGCGGTGATGCATGTGGGCGGCGATACCGTGGCCGGGCGCAACCCGCATGAGTATCTGGCGGCGCTGGCGGCGGATGAGCGCACCGATGCAGTGCTGTATTGCGGCGAGATTGGCGGCGACAAGGAATACGCCCTGGCCGATGCGTTGAAGGATTGCCCGAAGCCGCTGGTGGCCATGCTGGTGGGCCGGCACGCCCCGCGTGAAAAGCGCATGGGCCATGCCGGGGCGCTGGTGGGCGGTGAGCGTGAATCGGCCGCGGCCA
>CANFIE010000033.1 GCA_947446625.1 Acetobacteraceae bacterium
AGGGGCGGCTTGGGGTGTAGCGGGGTTGCATCGGGGGGGGGCGCCTGCAGGGGGGCGGGATTTGTACTAGGAATAAAAGCCTTTTGCAAGAAAATGAGCTTGGGCCTTGCCGGCGCGGGGCTGTGGGTGGATGCAGGCGGGCATGACCCTGTTGAAAGCTTTTTGGCCCACCACCCTGGCGGCCGCCTGCGCGCCGTTTTGTGGCATTGGGCTGGCGCGATTTGGCTATGTGCCGCTGTTTCCGGCGCTGGTGGCGGCGGGCTGGGTGGATGGTGCCGGGGCCGGCATGCTGGGGGCCGCGAATATGAGCGGCTACCTGATTGGCGTGCTGGGGGCGCGGGCGCTAGCCGGGCGGATTGGCACGGCGCGGACCTTGGACCTTGGCATGGCGCTGGTGGCGCTGAGCTTTGCGCTGTGCGGGGTGAATGGCGGGCTGTGGTGGCTGATGCCCTGGCGGCTGCTGGCCGGGGTGGCGGGCGGCTTGCTGATGGGGCTGGCCGGGCCGGCGACCCAGGCCAGCGTGGCGCCGGAGCGGCGCGGCCTGGCCGGCGGCGTGGTGATTGGCGGTGTGGGCGCCGGGGTGGCGACCGCCGCCGTGCTGGTGCCGCTGCTGGTGGGCCAGGGCGTTGCCTGGGCCTGGTATGGGCTGGCGGCGCTGGTGCTGGGGCTGTGGGGCTTTGCCCATGTGCGCTGGCCGGGGGCGCCGGTGGCGGAGGCTGGGCAGGCCAGGCCTCGGGTGGGGCTGATGGTGCTGGCCTATGGGCTTTCCGGCGGCGGGTTGGTGCCGCCGATGATCTACATGGCGGATTTGGCGGTGCGCGGGCGCGGGCTGCCGCTGGCCTGGGCTTCCGGCGTGTGGCTGCTGTTTGGCCTGGGCGGGCTGGCAGGCACGCTGAGCAGCGGCACCGCGGCGGACAGGCTGGGCGGGGCGCGGAGTTATCGGTTGTGGCTGGCCTTGCAGGTGGTGGCGCTGGCGCTGTGCCTGCCGGGGGCGGTGTGGCTGCTGGTGCCGGCGGCGGTGCTGAGCGGCTTTGCCGCCATGGGGGTGACGGCGGTGGTGCTGGCCCTGGCGCGGGAGCGGGCCGGGGCGGCGGCCGGGGCGGTATGGGCGCGGACCACGGCCTGCTTCGCGGTGATTCAGGCGGTGGTGGCCTTTGGGTTGGCCGAGCTGTTTGCGCGGAGTGGCGAGAGCCATTTGGCGGTGTTTGCCGTGGGCCTGGTGCTGAGCCTGGCGGCGCTGGCGGTGAACCTGGCGGACCGGAAATAGCTTGCCAGGGCGGCCGGGGCTGGGTAACTCCGGTTATGTTATTGAAAATGCTTGCAAAAATATCGTCAGCTGTTCATCTAAACAGCTATGCAGTTGTGCTGCTTCTGGCGCTGGCGGGGCCGGCCTGGGGGCAGCTGGGCGGCGGGCGCGGCGCGGGGCTGCCGCTGGGTGAGCCGGGGGCGGCGCTGTTTCCGGCGCTGGATGCGCTGCAACGCCAGGGCGAGGCCGAGGGCTGGCTGGTGCATGGGCAGAGCACCTTCGTGGAGCAGGGCCATGCGGCGTTTCATTCGCCCTACAGGGGGGCGAACAGCATGCAGCCCCGGGCGATGCAGCGGAACACCTTCTCGGCCGACCTGATTTTGGGCCGGCGCCTGTGGGAGGGGGCGGAGCTGGTGGTGAACCCGCAGGTGATCCGCGGCTTTGGGTTGAGCGGCACGCGCGGCGCGGCGGCGTTTCCCAATGGCGAGGCGTTTCGGGTGGGCAGCGAGGTGCCGGCGGCCTTCGTGCCACGGGTGTTCATGCGGCAGACCATTGGGCTGGGTGGCGGCGTGGTGGCGCAGGATGCTGATCCGCTGCGCTTTGCCGGCAGCGTGGATGCGCGGCGGATTACTGTGACGGCGGGCAAGTTCGCGGTGTTCGACGTGTTTGACGACAACCGCTACGCGCATGACCCGCGTGGGCAGTTCCTCAACTGGGCGTTTGTGAGCGCCGGGGCGTTTGACTGGGTGAATGACGCCAAGGGCTTCACCAACGGGTTGGCGGTGGAGTTGGACGTGCCGGGCTGGGGCCTGCGGGCGGGTGGGTTTCAGGTGGCGCGGCGAATCAACTCGCTGTCGCTGGACCCGCAGCCGGGGCGCGGGCACCAGCTGGTGGTGCAGGCGGATCGGTTCTTCGAGATTGCGGGCCGGGCTGGGGCGGTGCGGCTGATTGGCGGGTATTCGCGCACGCGCTCCAGCC
Source organism: Acetobacteraceae bacterium (assembly GCA_947446625.1). Lineage (GTDB taxonomy): Bacteria > Pseudomonadota > Alphaproteobacteria > Acetobacterales > Acetobacteraceae > CAIMOR01. Next base: position 2,225 of record CANFIE010000033.1, read on the forward strand.
AGTGGGATGCGCTGGTGGCGGGGGATATCGAGGCGACGCTGCTGCAGCCGGAGGGGCGCTATGCCGCCAAGCGCATGGCGGCGCTGAACCTGGAGCAGGAATTGGCGGCGGGGGTGGGGGTGTTCGCCCGGCTTTCATGGAATGACGGGCGGACGCAGCAGTGGATGTACACCGAGATGGACCGGGCGGCCTCGGCCGGGTTGGTGCTGGATGGGGCGCTGTGGGGGCGCGGGCTGGCGGATTTGCACAGCGGCGGCGACACGGTGGGGCTGGCGGCGAATCTGGCGGGGATTTCGGCGCCGCATCAGCGGTTTCTGGCGGCGGGCGGGACCGGGTTCATCACTGGCGATGGCCGGCTGCGCTACCGGCATGAGCTGGCGGTGGAGGCGTATTACGACCGGCATATCAGCTACGGGCTTCACGCCGCGTTGAATGCGCAGGTTATTGCCAATCCGGCATATAATGGCGATCGTGGGCCCATTGCATTGCTGGGGCTGCGGTTGCGCAGCGCGTTTTGAGGCCGGGCGGCGGCGGCGGATGAGCTGACTGATTGCTGCGACGCTCAACCGGCTTCACGGCTTTGTGCAGCCCGCGGCAGGCTGGACAGCTGGTAGTAATTGCCGTAGCGGCTGGCATCATTGTAAATAGTAGCGGATTTGGGGCGCTGCGAAATGTTTCAAGTGCCAGAGGTGATCCCACCGATTTCAGCGATGCTGGATTCTCTCGGCCTGGCAGCATGTATTTTTGACAAAGATGATCGAGTTTTATCTTGGAATCACGCTTTTTTGCGATTTTTTCCGGAACATGACGGGCGGATGGAGGCCGGCGAACACTACAGCCAGAACCTACGCCGGTTTTACCAGGGCCGGCTGGATGCGGATGAGATGCCGCATATCGAGCGTTATGTTGCCGATGGTGTGGCACGGCACCAGCAGCAGACCGTGCCCTATGAGTTCCGGCATTATGGCCGCTGGTTGCGGGTAGCCTCGCTGCCCCTGCCCGGGGTGGGGCGGATGCGGATTTGGAAGCGCGTTGTGCCGCCGCAGGATGGCGAGGTGCTGGCCCGGCAGATGGCGAGGGGTGGCAAGGAAACCGCCATTGCCGGTATTGATGACCTGGCCGACGGGCTGATGGTGCGCGATGCCAGCGGGCATATTCGGCTGGTGAACCAGTTGTTTGGCCAGATGTATGGCCTGGCCTCGGAAGCCATGGCGGTGGGGCAGAGCTTCCCCGAGGTGCTGGCGCAGTTGTGGGATGGCCAGCCGGGCGCCGAGGAGGCGCTGCTGGCCTGGCGCGACAATGCGAAGTTTGCCGGGGCGCCGTTTGAACTGCCGCTGCCCGGGGACCGTTGGACCCGGGTGAGCGAGCATCGGGCGCTGGATGGCAGCGCGATAAGCACCCATGTGGACATAACTCATCTACGCCGACTGCAACGCGCCAGCGCCGAGGCGCAGGCCAAGGCCGAGGCGCTGGCGGCCAGCCTGCGGGCCGAGATTGAGGAGCGCGAGCGGGCCGAGGCGGCGCTGCGCCAGGCCCAGCGGGTGGAAGCGGTGGGGCAACTGACCGCCGGGGTGGCGCATGACTTCAACAACCTGTTCGGGGTGATTTCGGCCAACCTGGAATTGCTGGCGCCGGCCGAGACCGACCCGGCGCGGCAGCGGCGGCTGGCGGTGATGCAGGCGGCGCTGGCCCGCGGCGCGGCGCTGACCAGCCAGTTGCAGGCCTTTGCCCGTAGCCAGCCGCTGCAGCCCCAGGCGGTGCCCTTGGGCGCACTGGTGGCGGCCATGCTGCCCTTGCTGCGCAGCGCCTGTGGCGGCGGCGTGGAGATAGTGCTGGACCTGCCCGAAAGCCTGCCGGCCGCGCTGGTGGACCGCACCCAGCTGGAAATGGTGATTCTGAACCTGACGCTGAATGCCCGGGATGCCATGCCCGCGGGCGGGCGGTTGATGGTGGCGGGCGGGGTGCAGCGGCTGGCACCGAGCGATGCGCCGGAAGCGCCCGAGGCCGGCGAGTATGTGGTGCTGCGGCTGAGCGATACCGGCACCGGCATGAGCGAGGCTGTGCTGGCGCGGGCGGTGGAGCCGTTCTTTACCACCAAGGGGCCGGGCAAGGGTTCTGGCCTGGGGTTGAGCCAGGCCTATGGCGTGGCCCGGCAGTCTGGCGGCGCGGTGCGGATTACCAGCCGCGAGGGCCAGGGCACCACGGTGAGCGTGCTGCTGCCGGCGGTGCCTCGGCCCGCGGCCAGCCAGCCAGTGGTGCCGGCGGCCAGCCCCGGCGGCAAGCTGCGCGTGCTGCTGGTGGATGACGAGGACATGCTGCTGGAAGCCATGTCGGATATTCTGGACATGCTGGGCCATGCCGTGACCGCCATGCCGGGTGGGCAGGCGGCGCAGCAGGCGCTGGCCGATGGGCTGGTGGTGGACATGCTGGTGACCGATGTGCGCATGCCCGGGCTGGATGGGCCGGCATTGGCGACCTGGGCGCGGGCGCGGCAGCCGGGCCTGCCAGTGCTGTTCGTTTCCGGTTATGCCGCGCCGGAGGCATTGCAGGCCATGGTGCCGGGCAGCCGGCTGCTGACCAAGCCGTGTTCGGTGCAGGATTTGAAGGCGGCGATGGCCGCCGTGCTGACCGTGGGCTGAGGCGCCGCGCCGGTTGGCGTTGTTGTCTGCCCTTAGAGCGTGATTCGCACTGACGGGCGCATAGTGCTCTATAACCATTTGAGATTAGGACAAGAAATCCATTCTGATGATTCCATCAGAACGGATATTGCTCTAGAGCACTATGCGCCCTGACGGGCGCATTTCGTGCTCTATAACTATTTGAAACTAGAGCAAGAAATCCGTTCTGATGATTCCATCAGAACGGATATTGCTCTAGTCGCCGGGCTTGGCTTCGCGGCACTGGCCGCGGCGGCCGCTCGGCACCAGCCAGAGACTGGTGCCGTTGGTCTCGGGGGCCGTTGGTGTCAGGCGATTTTTTCCCAGACCAATTCGCGGCTGATGGCGGTGCCGCCACGCGCCAGCGGCGGCGGTGAGAGCACCAGGCGGGTGCCTTCCCACTTCACCTGGCGCACCTGGTCGGTGCCCATCAGCGGGGGCAGGGCGGCATCCACCTTGGTGATGAGGGTGGTGCCGTCAAACGTCCAGGCACCGCAGTAGCTGTTGTATTCGCGCGGCGCGCCGGGCGGCAGCTCGGTGGTGTTGTCCACCAGCACGGCCATCATGCGGCCGGGGGTGAATTGCACCAGGCCCTGGCCTGCAACGCCGAAGCGCGGAGCGACACGTTCGCCAGCCGGGTTGGTGGCGCGTTCCTCCACCAGCCGCCAAACGCCGAGAATGCTTTGCATGGGACTACTCCTGCCTGATGCCGGCGGCGCGAACAACGCGCGCCCAGTTTTGCGTTTCCGCCGCGATGCGGGTGGCGAAGGCGTCGGGGCCTTCATCCATGGGGTCCAGCCCAGCGGCGAGGATTTTTTGTTGGGTGGCGGGTTCCTGCAGCACGGCGCGCATGCTGGCATGCAGGGTGGTGAGGATGGCGGGCGGCAGGTTGGCGGGGCCGAGCCAGCCATACCAGGAGCCGGCCTGGACGCCGGGGTAGCCGAGTTCGGTGGTGGTGGGCAGTTCCGGCAGCTCGCGCCAGCGCTGGGCGTGGGCCACCGTGATGCCGCGCATCTGGCCCGAACGGATCATGGGTGTGGCGACGGTGGAGTTGAGGAAGCCGCCATTGACCTGGCCGGAGACCACCGAGGCCTGGGCCGGGGCGGCGCCGTTGAAGGGCACGTGGGTCAGCTCGATACCCGCTTCCAGCGCGAACAGGGCGGTGGCGAGGTGGCTGGCATTGCCGACACCGGCCGAGGACATGGTGAGGCCGCCGGGGCGGGCTCGGGCGGCGGCGATGAAATCGGCCAGGCTGTGGATGGGGAGCGCGGGGTTCACCACCAGCACCATGGGGTGGAAGGCGGCGTTGATGATGGGGGTGAAATCCCGCACCGGGTCGAAGGGCAGGCGGGTGATGAGCGCCGGGTTCATGACATGCGCGGTGGCGGCAAGCAGCACGCTGTAGCCATCGGGCGCGGCGCGGGCGACGATTTCGGTGCCGATGGCGCTGCCGGCGCCGGGGCGGTTTTCCACCACCACGGACTGGCCCCAGCGGCGGAACAGGCCTTCGGCCAGGACGCGGCTGATGATGTCCGACGGGCCACCGGGCGCGTAGGGCACCACGATGCGGACCTGGCGGTTGGGGAAGGGGGCCTGCGCCCGCGCCCCGAAGGGCGCGAGCGCGAGCGTGCCGAGCAGGGCGCGGCGGTTGGGGGTGAACACGGGCTAGCCGTGGACGCGCGGGGCACCACTCCGACGCCAGGCGCTCATTTGAATGGCGCTGGTGTGGACGTGGACGACCACCGGGCGGTTCTTGACAGCGAAGGCGGCGGCGATGCCGGCTTCGACTTCCGCTTCGCTGGAAATGGTGATGCCCTCGCAGCCGAAGACGCGCGCCCAGGCGGCGAAGTCGGGGTTGGTGAGGCGCACCGCCTTTTCATACGGGCGGTTGGGGTAGCGCACCTCATGGTGCATGCCGATGGTGCCGTAGCGCTTGTTGTCGCTGATGATGATGATGGGCGTGCCGCCGTATTGCATGGCGGTGGCGATCTCGTTGCCGTTCATCAGCGCGCCGCCATCGCCGCAAAAGCCAATGGCCTGGCGGCCCGGATTGCGCAGCGAGGCAGCGACGGCCATGGGCACGCCGGAGCCCATGGCGCCAACCACCGAGGAGAGGAAGTTCATGCCCGGCTTGAACGGGATGTAGCGGTGGATGAAGGAGGAGAAGTTGCCGGCATCTGAGGTGAGGATGGCGTCGGGTGCCATGTGCTTGGCGATTTCGACGCAGACGGCGGCGAAGTTGACGCCATCGGGCGTGGCTTCCCATTCCGGCGCCATCAGCTTGTTGTGGATGGCGTTGAGGCCGCCAACCCAGGCGGTGCGCTTGGCCGCGCCGGCCGGGGGGCCGCGGCGCAGCAGGGCGCGGATGACGCTGGCCGGTTCGGCGGCGATGCCGAGGGTGACGTTGAAGACGCGGCCGATTTCGTCGGCATTGGGCCATACGTGGACGAGCGGGAGCTGCGGGTCCGGCGCCATGGGGAAGGTGTAGGACTGGCTGACGCTGTCGGTGATGCGTTCGCCGAGGGAGACGATGAGGTCGGCCTTCTTCACCTCGTCCAGCAGCGCCTTGGGCACGCGGATGCCCATGTAGCCGCCGTAATTCGGGTGGGCGGCGTTGAACAGATGCGGGCGGCGATGGGTGGGGCTGACCGGGAGCATCCATTGCTCGGCGAGCTGCTGGAGTTCCACCAGGGTTTCCAGCGAGGCATTGGCCAGGGCGCCGCCAACCCAGATGAGCGGGCGCTCGGCCTTGGCCAGCATGTCGGCGAGTTGGTCGAGATCCTCGGGCCGGGCGCCGCCATAGACGCGGGGGCGAGGCTTGCTCAGCGGGGCGTCGGTGAGTTCGTCGAAGATGTCTTCCGGCAGGATGACGGCGACGGGGCCGGGGGTGCCGGATTCCGCGAGGTGGAAGGCGCGGGCGATGCTCTCGCTGGCCTGGACGACCTCGTTGACCTCGATGACGTCCTTGGTCACGTCGGACAGGAACTTGGAGTAGTTCTGTTCCTGCAGGGCGAGGCGGCCGAAATCCTTGCGCTCCACCTGGCCGCAGAGGACCACCAGCGGGGTTGCGTCGTGGTAGGCGGTGTGGATGGCGACCATGGCGTTGGACAGGCCGGGGCCACGGCTGACCAGCAGCACGCCGGCGCGGCCGCCCTGCATGCGGCCATCGGCCACGGCCATGAAGCCGGCGCCGCCTTCATGCCGGCAGACCACGAGGTCCACATCCGGCACTTCGGTCAGCGCGTCGGTGAGGCCCAGGAAGCTTTCGCCCGGGACCATCCAGATTTTGTCGACGTTATGGGCCAGCAGGCTTTCAGCCAGCAGGCGGCCAACGGTTTTGCTCATCTTCGTTTCTCCCTTATTCAACCTTGATGCCGGTGGCGGCGATGAGGCGCTGCCATTGCGGCACATCTTCTTCCAGGCGCTGGCGCAGCACGGCGGGGCCGGCCAGCAAAGGCTCGGTGCCGGCCGCGGCGAAGCGGGCCTTGACGTGTTCGAGGGTGCGGAAACTGGCCAGGGTTTCGGCCAGGCGCGTGGTGATTTCCGGCGGCAGCGCTGGCGGGCCGGCAATGCCGTACCAGTTGAGCGCGACATAGCCGGGGACGAATTCGGAGAGTGCCGGCACATCGGGCAACGCGGCGACGCGGGCGGCGGTGGTGACGCCGAGGATGCGGGCGCGGCCGGCCTGGACGTGGGGCAGGGTTTCCACGGTGCTGGCGAAGACCATGTCGATTTCGCCGGCGTAGAGCGCTGTCATCGCCGGGGCGGCGCCGCGATAGCTGATATGGGTGAGGTCCAGCCCCGCCACATGGCCGAACAGCGCGCCGGAGAGGTGGTTGGAGGAGCCGACGCCGCCGCTGCCATAGGTGAGCGCGCCAGGGCGGGCGCGGGCGGCCTGGATGAGCGCGGCGGGCGAGGTGAGCGCCGCGTTGGTGTTGACCACCAGGGCGGTGGGCACTTCCGCCACCAGGGAGACGGGCGTCATCGCCACGCGTGGGTCCAGCCCCGCGCTGGGGTAGAGCGCGTGGATGCTGGCGAGCGAGGCGGAGGTGAGGACGAAGGCGGTGCCATCGGGCGGGGATTGCACCACGGCGCGCAGGCCGAGCGAGCCGCCGGCCCCCGGGCGATTGTCGATGAGGAAGGGCTGGCCGAGGCGTTCGCGCAGGAGTTCGGCGAGCAGGCGGCCGACGCCGTCAATGGGCCCGCCGGCACCGAAGGGGATGACCAGGCGGGTGGGCTTTTCCGGCCAGGTGGCGGCCCGCGCCGGGCTGGCCAGAAAAGGCAGGGCCAAGGCAGGCAGGGCCAAGGCGGCGCGGCGGTGGATCATATCGGGCTGACCAGATTCTTCGGGGCCTGGCCGGCGAGGATGCGGGAGAGGTTGTCGCAGAAGATGGTGGTGACGCGCTCGGGCAGGCCATCACTCGCCGCCGCGCTGTGCGGGCTGACGATGACATTGGGCAGCGTCCAGAACGGGCTTTCCGCCGGCAGTGGTTCCATCGAGAACACATCAAGGAAGGCGCCGCTGAGCCGGCCGGAGTGCAGCGCGGTGAGCAGCGCATCCTCCTGCACGATGCCGCCACGCGACACGTTGATGAGGTGGGCGCGGTCCGGCAGGCGGGCGAAGGCGGTGGCGTCGATGATGCCGCGTGTCGTCTCGGTCATCGGGCAGGCCAGGACCAGCCAGGCGACGCTGGGTAGCAGGGCGTGCAATTCGTTGAAGCCGGCAATGGCGTTGAAACCGGGCGGGGTGCCGGCGGCGGGGTCGCGGCGCATGCCGGTGACGCGCATGCCGAAGGCCTGCAACAGCCGGCCGATTTCCTGGCCTATGGGGCCGGTGCCGAGGACGAGGGCGTGCTGGCCGTCAACGTCGCGCGGTTCCTCGCCGAGGTAGAGCGATTCCCAGCGCTTTTCGAGCTGCTGCTGCGAGACGCGGGGGAATTGGCGGGCGAGCGCCATGAGGCCGGTGACGGCGGTTTGCGCCACGGCGGGGGCGCTGGCGCCGGCGCTGTTGGAGAGCTGCAGACCGCGGGCCAACATGTCCTGGTAGACCTGCATGTCGGTGCCGGCGCTGAAGGTCTGCACCCAGCGCAGTTCGGCGGCGGTTTTCAAAAATTCGATGAAGCGGATGAAGCGTGGGTTTTGCTTGTGGCGGCTGCCGCCGACGAACAAGTCGCGCGTGATGAAGGCGATGCTGGCGCCGGCGGGGTTGGGCAAAGGACCGTGCTCGGCCACCGGGATGATCTCCACGGTGGACGAGACAGCCTGGATGCGGGCGCCGAAGCGCGCCGCACCCACATCGGACATCAGGATTCTGGTCACGTCAGTCACGGTAGGAGGGGTCGATCCGGTCCAGCTTGCGGAGCAGGGCGGCCCAGTCCATCACGCCGAAGGGGCGGCGGGTCTTCGGCTGGTAGGCGTGGAAGGTCTTTTCCACGATGGCCTGCGGCACGTCGATGAGCTTGGCGCCGGTGGCCATGGCGGCCAGCTGCGTCAGGCAGGAGAGTTCCATGCGGTGCAGGTCGTTCCAGCATTCCTGGATGGTGGCGCCGGCGGTCAGCAGGCCGTGGTTGCGCAGAATCATCGCCTTGTTGACCGGGCCAAGGTCGCGCACCAGGCGCTCCTGCTCGGAGAGGTCGAGCACCACGCCGTTGAAATCATGGTAGCTGATATGGGCGAAGCGCATGCTGGTTTGCGTGGCCGGCAGCAGGCCGCATTCCAGCATGGAGACGGCCATGCCGGGCCAGGTGTGGGTGTGGGCGACGCAGTGGAGATCGGGCCGCGCCTTGTGGATGGCGCTGTGGATGACGAAGCCGGCGCGGTTGACGCCGTAGTCGAGGCCGGCCGGGAATTCCGGCTTCATCAGGATGTTGCCTTCGTGGTCGATCTTGACCAGCGAGGAGGCGGTGATTTCCTCGTACAGCATGCCATAGGCGTTGATGAGGAAGGCTTCCGGCTCACCGGGGACGCGGACGCTGATGTGGTTCGCGATCAGGTCGCTCATGCCGTAGAGGTCGGTGAGGCGGTAGGCGGCGGCGAGGTCGACGCGGGCCTGCCATTCCTCGGCGCTGACCTTGTTGCGGACGGAGGGGACGAGGTTGGCACCATCGGGCATGGGAAATCTCCTGGGGTTTTTAGCCGTTGTAGAAGGGGCGGCCGAAGTCGCGGAGCCACAGGCGCACGAGGTGGCGCTTGCGGTCAGGCTCGGGCCAATCCGTGAAGCCGGTGCGCTTGTGGCCAAGCAGCCGGTTGCTGACGATTTGTACCTGACCCTGCTGGAAGTGGAAGTCGAAGCGGAGCTTTTCGGTGGTCATGATGCCATCGAAGGCTTCGAGCGCTTCCTGGGTCTCGGCGTCCATCGTCTCGCCGGCCAGCTTGTAGCCGTTGACGATTTGGAATTTGGAGACGCGACCGAGCAGGAGGTTGTTGCGCCATTCAAAGATGGGGGCGCTGTGGGTCATGACATCGCCGGGGGCGTGTTCGCGCTGGCGGTCGAAGATGAAGGGGCGGTAGAGGCGCGGCAGCAGCCGGGGGTGGCGGGCGCGCATTTCATTGTGGGCGGCGTGGAAGCTGACCAGGCCGGAGACGCCGCCCTGCATGGCGGTTTGCAGGCAGAACAGGCTGACGAAATCGGGCGGGCAGATGTTATAGGAATTATCCACATGGAAGTTCTGGTCGGCGTTGGTAACATCTGGCCGCACGCCGTTGCCGGGCGGTTTGCCGAGATCAGTGACGCCATAGACCATGGTGCCGTCCCATTTCTGCGCTACGGGGCGGGCCAGCAGGCTGGCGAGCAGCCAGTAGATTTTGGTGGCGACGTCGCGGCCCCAGGCCTGCACCGGCAGGCGGTCCAGCACCACGAAGCCGGGGGCTTCGGCCAGCAGGCGCTGGGCCTGGGCCATGAGGGTCCGGCTGTGGGTAAGGGGGAAGTCGCGCGGGTGCAGGGCGAGGATGGGGAGCGGATTGTCGGCCAGCAGGGCGGCGATGGCTTCCAATTCCTCGGCGGCGGCGGGGGGAATGGGCAGCAGCCCGGCGCTGGGGGCCAGGCTTTCGCCATGCCAGACCAGCCCGCCGGCCAACTCGGTTGCCATTTCCTGGGCCATGCCCGGTGTTCTCCTTGGACCGGGGCAGGCTAATCCCGCTTTGCGTGGCTGGCTAGAACATGATCGCCGCTGGCCGCAGCGCGCATGTTCCAGCTTTTGAGGGCGACTGATTCACCGCGCCGGCGATGCGGCCTGCGCGGCTCAGGCGCTAGAACCACGCTGACAGGAACAGCAGCACCACGAAGAGGGCGGCCTTGCCGAGCGCGGCCAGGGTACCGTCGGCATGGCCGTAGCCGACGGCCTCGCCGGGTTGTTGCGGGCCCAGCTGGGGGGCGAAGTCAAAGCTGACGCGGCGGAGCCAGCCCAGGCGCTCGGTGGGTTGCGCCAGGGCGGGTTGGAAGAGTTCCACCCCCGGCTGGCGCAGCGGCGCCACCAGCACCATGCCGGCGATGAAGCCGCCGATATGCGCCCACCAGGCGACATCATGTTCGCCGCCATGGCCGCCGGTGGCGGCCTCCAGCAGGTTGACGGCGAACCAGGAGGCGACGAACCAGCTGGCGGGCAGCAGCACCGGCAGGCGGGCGAAGGCCAGGACGAAGAGCTTGGCACGGGGGTAGAGCAGCAGGTAGGCGGCCATGATGCCGGCAATGCCGCCGCTGGCGCCGACCAGGGGAACCTCAGGGTCCTTGCCCAGCGCCACATGCAGGGCGGCGCCGAGGATGCCGGCGAGCAGGTAGAGCAGCAGATAGCGCCAATGGCCGAGCGCATCCTCGACATTGTCGCCGAAGACAAACAGGGCGAGCAGGTTGCCGGCCAGATGCAGCCAGCCGCCATGCAGGAACATGTAGCCGACCAGCCGCAGCAACTGCGTGGGGTCGCGTGGGTTGGCGCGCAAATCCTGCGGCCAGAGCGCCAGCTGCTCCTCAAACCCCGGGGCGGCGAGTTGGGCCGCGAAGGTGAGGGTGCAGACGAACACCAGCCCCCAGGTGACCAGGGGGTAGCGGATGCGGGACATCGGCAGGTCGTCGGCGAGGAGCATGGCGGGGGTCCTAACGCGCGGGCTGGCGGTGCAGGTAGCGGCCGGTACCGCGGGCGGCGGCTTGCGGCGTGCCGTGCTTCAGGGCGAAGCGGCCGCGTACCAAAGTGTGGCGCACCTGGCCGCGCAACTGCCAGCCTTCATGGATGGAATAGCCGGCGGCGGAGTGCTGGTCTTCGCGGCGGACCTCGGCGGTGGCGTTGAGATCGACGATGGCGAAATCGGCGTCCAGCCCCGGGGCGATGCGGCCCTTGCGGTCAGCCAGGCCCATGGCGCGGGCCGGGTTTTCCGCCGTGAGGGCGGCGATGCGGCCAAGCGGCAGGCCGCGCTTGTGGTGGCCTTCGCTGAGCAGCAGCGGCAACAGGGATTGCAGGCCAGGGCAGCCGGGCGAGGCGGCCCAGATGCCGCCCTGCTTGGCGCTGATCTCGCGGTGGACGTGGTCGGTGCCGATGGTGTCCATGCCGCCATCCAGCAGGCCTTGCCAGAGCGCGGCGCTGTCACTGGCTTCGCGCAGCGGTGGGTTGATTTTGCCGACATCGCCGATGGGGCTGGTGATGTCATGCGTCAGGTAGTGCGGGCAGGTTTCGATGGTGATGTTGGTGCCCAGCGCCCGGGCTTGCAGCGCGGCTTCATAGGCGGCCTGCGAGGAGATGTGCACGACGTAGAGCCGGGCGCCGGTGAGGCGGGAGAACAGCGCCACGCGCTGCACCGCCTCGGCCTCGACGAAGGGCGGGCGCGAGGCGTTCCAGCTGGCCAGGCCGCCCTTGCCTTCGGGGTCGGCGGCCATGGCGCGGTCGCGCATGATCCAGGCGGCTTCGATATTCTCGGGGTGCGGGCAGAGCAGGGCGCCTTCGGCGGCGATGGCCTCGGCGAGGCGGAGCAGGAAGCCGTCATCGATATCGGGCAGGCCGAGGCGTTTGCCGTCGCCACCGCGGTTGTTCATGAACAGCTTGAAGCTGGGCACGCCGTATTCGTGCACGTAGCGCGGCAGCGCGGCCAGTTGCGCTTCGGTGCTGATGATGAAGTGGTAGCCGAAATCGATGCAGGCGCCGGCTTCGGTGACGGCGCGGACCTCGTCGAACTCGGCCTCGAACGGGGTGGCGCCGAGCCAGTAGGGAATGAAGGTGGTGACGCCACCAGCGGCGGCGGCGGCGGTTTCGCGGGCGGCATCCTCCGGCACGCGGGGGCGGGAAATATCCTTGCCGCTGCCGAGGTGGAGGTGGGCGTCGATGGCGCCGGGCATGATGTGCAGGCCGGTGGCGTCGAGCGTTTCGGCGGCGGGTGGCGTTTCATCGGCGGCCAGGATGGCGGCGATGCGGCCGGCGCGGATGCCGATATTGGCGGCGACGCCATTGGTGCCGGGCAGCACCACCGTGCCGCCCTGGATCAACAGGTCCAGCATCAGCCGATGCCTTGCAGCATGGCGAGGGCTTCGGTGGTGCTGGCGACTTCGGCGTATTTGCTGGCCATGTCGAACAGGTTGACGGCGTGGCTGGTGGCGCTGCGGTCGTAGACCGCGTCATGTGGGACCAGCACGCGCCAGTTATAGGCGAAGCCATCCACCACCGTGCCGCGGACGCAGCCGCTGGTGGTGCAGCCGGTGACGACGAGGGTATCGACGCCGAGATCGACCAGGTAGCTGGCGAGCGGGGTGCCGAAGAAGGCGGAGGGGTGCTTCTTGGGCAGCAGGATGTCCTGCTCGCGCGGGGCGATGGCCTCGACAAAGTCGTAGCCGTTGCGGGCCACCGTCATCAGCGCCGGGACTTTTTCGGCCAGGCGACCTTTGTCGAAAGCTTCCTTCGGCGAGACATAGGGGTAGAGGATGGGCCAGTTATTGGCGCGGAACTGTGCGAGAAGGCGGGCGATATTGGCCACCGCGTCCCAGCCCGGCTGGCCGCAGGCGGTGGGGAATTGCTTGATTGCTTCCCAGAACGGCGCCGGGGTCGTGCCGACAGTGCGGTATTGCACATCGATGATCAGCAGCGCCGGGCGCTTGCCGATGCCGGATGAGCGGCCGAAGCCGGCGGCGTTGTAGGCGCGCTGCTCCTCGGCTGAAATGATGCCGTCCCAGGGTTTCATGGCCTGCTCCCTCGTTCCAGGCGGACTATGCAGCCCCCGGGCGGTTGCGCCAACATGCGGGGCAAAGGAGCGCCCCCATGCCGCTTTCTCCAGTTCCCGCGATTGATGCGGTAGTGAATCTTTGGACCGATGAGGCGCTGGCGGCAAGGCCAAGTTGGCGCGACGCGTTTTTCGGCGACAAGATGCGGGTGCAGCGCGAGACGGTGCAGGGCGTGAGCCTGGAGACGATGCTGGCGCGGATGGACGCGGCGGGCATTGAGAAGGCGCTGTTGGTGGCGACCAAGGCGGGGCGGCTGGGCCACCCGAGCTGCTACCATTTGCCGTATGCGATGGTGGCGGATGCGGTGCAGAAATACCCGGAGCGGTTTCGGGCGCTGGCCGGGATTGACCCGACCGAGGGTATGAAGGGCGTGCGGGCGCTGGAGCAGGCGGTGCGCGAATATGGCTTTGTGGGCGCGCATTTCTACCCGCATTGGTTTGAGATGGCGCCGGACCATGCGCGGGTTTATCCGTTTTATGCCAAGTGCTGCGAACTGGATGTGCCGATTCAGATGCAGGTGGGGCAGTCCATGCTGTATGCGCCGGATTATCCCTGCCGCAGCACCGGGCGGCCGATAACGCTGGATGGCGTGGCCTGCGACTTTCCCGAGCTGGTGCTGATTGGCATCCATATCGGCATTCCCTGGCATGACGAGATGATTGCCATGGCCTGGAAGCACCCGAATATCTACATCGGCACGGATGCGCATTCGCCGCGCTACTGGCCGGCGAGCTTTGTGCAGTTTGCCAATAGCTATGGCCGCAGCAAGGTGCTGTTTGGCACCGATTTTCCGGTGCTGGATTTTGAGCGGACCATGCGCGAGCTGCTGGCGCTGGGCTTCAAGGATGAGACGCTGCGCGCGGTGCTGCGCGACAATGCGGCGCGGTTGTACCGGCTATGACGTTGCATGCGGTGTTCCGGCTGCATGGGCGCAACCGGCCCGAGAAGCTGGCGATCATCGATGGGGCCAGGCGAATCAACTTTGCCAGCCTGGACCGGATGATTGATGGCGCGGCCTGGGCGCTGGCGGCGCGCGGGGTGAAGCGCGGCGAGTTGGTGGGCGTGGCGCTGCGCGATACCGCCGAGCATCTGGTGGCATTGCTGGCGCTGGCGCGGCTGGGCGGTGTGGTGCTGCCGATGGATTGCCGCTGGCAGGTGAGTGAGAAGCAGCATGTGGCAGGGCATTTCGGTGCCGCGCATGTGCTGGTGGAAGCGGATGACGCGTTGCCTGGTGCGCTGGCGTTGCCGGCGGGATGGGCGGCGGAGAGCGCCGCGCCGTATGAGGATGCGGCGGTGACGGGGGAGAGTGATTTCGTGCTCTCGCTGTCGTCGGGCACTACGGGCATGCCGAAGGGGCCGATGACCAGCCAGCAGCGGTTTGAGAACCGCTTCATGGTGTATTGGGTGAACCTGGGGATGAACGCGCATGATGTGTATGTGAGCGCGACGCCCTTGTATTTTGGTGGCGGGCGCGGGTTCTCGCTGGCCATGCTGTTTGCCGGGGCGACGGTTTCGCTGTGCTCGGTGCGTGCCTCGATGGCTGAGCTGGCGGCGCATGTGGCGGCGGTGCAGGGCACGGTGCTGTTTCTGGTGCCGACGCAGTTGCGCCGGGCGATGCAGGAGGCGCTGCCGGCACCGGCTTTTCCGAGCCTGCGGGTGCTGATCTCCTCGGGTTCGGCGTTGCATGCGGATGAGCGGTTGGCGATTCAGCAGCGGCTGACGCCGAATTTGTTTGAGATGTATTCCTCGACCGAGGGTGGTGGGGTTTCCATTCTTTCACCGGCGGATTGCGCGCTGCATCCGGATAGCGTCGGGCGGCCGGCGTTTCGGGTGGCGGTGGAGATTGTGGATGAGAACCACGCGCCGCTGCCCTATGGCGCGGTGGGGCGGTTGCGGTATCGGAGCCCGGCTTCGGCGACGGGGTATTTCCGTGCCGAGGGTGGCGATGCGTTTCGCGATGGCTGGTTCTACCCGGGCGATTTGGCGCGGATGGGTGAGGACGGGTTTTTGTACCTGGCCGGGCGGGCGAAGGACATGATCATCCGCGGTGGGGTGAATATCTATCCGCAGGATATCGAGCGCGTGCTGCTGGCGCTGCCGGGGGTGCGCGATGCCTGCGTGGCCGGGGTGCCGGCGCAGGAAATGGGCGAGGAGGTGGCGGCGTTTCTGGTGGGGGAGGGCGATGCCGATGCGGTGCGCGCCGCCTGCCGGGCGCAGCTGGCGCCGTACAAGGTGCCGAGCGTCATTCGGTTTGTTGCAGAGATTCCCCGCAACGGCGCCGGCAAGGCGTTGAAGGCGGAACTGGTTGCCGGGCTGGAGGCCACA
>CANFIE010000034.1 GCA_947446625.1 Acetobacteraceae bacterium
GGTGCCGACCGGCATCAAGATCTTCTCGTGGATCGCGACGATGTGGGGCGGCAGCCTCGAGTTCAAGTCGCCGCTGGTCTGGGCGATCGGCTTCATCTTCCTGTTCACCGTCGGCGGCGTCACGGGCGTCAAGCTCTCCAACGCCAGCGTCGATGTGGTGCTGCACAACACCTATTACGTGGTGGCCCACTTCCACTACGTGCTGTCGCTGGGTGCGGTGTTCGGCATCTTCGCCGGGTTCTACTACTGGATCGGCAAGATGAGCGGGAAGCAGTACCCGGACTTCCTGTCCAAGGTGCACTTCTGGATGCTGTTCATCGGCGTCAACGTCACCTTCTTCCCGCAGCACTTCCTGGGCGCCCAGGGCATGCCGCGCCGCTACCCCGACTACCCGGACGCTTTTAGCGGCTGGAACTACGTGTCCTCCATCGGCTCGTACATCTCCTTCGCCTCGCTGCTGCTGTTCGTGTACATCTGCTTCCGCACCCTGGCCTCCAAGTCCACGGTGCCGGCAAACCAGTGGGGCGAGGGTGCGACCACGCTTGAATGGTCGGTCTCCTCTCCGCCGGCCTTCCACAGCTTCGACGAACTGCCGCGCATCCGCTGAAGCGGGTGCCCGCAAGGGCCAAATCAACCATGGTTGAAACGGTAAAGGGGGGCGCTGCCCCCCTTCACTATTCGGCGGACCCCTCTGAAGTCCGCGACTGGCTGCAACTGCTCAAGCCGCGGGTCATGAGCCTGGTGGTCTTCACCGGGCTTGTTGGCCTGGTGGTGGCCCCGGGCCACCTGCACCCGGTCCTGGCCGCCACCGCCATCTTCTGCATCGCCCTCGGCGCGGGCGCGGCCGGCGCCATCAACATGTGGTACGATCGCGACATTGATGCGGTGATGCGCCGCACCCAGGGCCGCCCGATTCCATCCGGCAAAATAGAGGCCCATGCCGCGCTCTCCTACGGCGTGGTGCTCTCCATCCTCTCCGTGCTCATCATGTCGCTGGCCACCAATTGGGTGGCTGGGGCGGCGCTGGCCGGCTCCATCGGCTTCTATGTCTTCGTCTACACCATGTGGCTGAAGCGCCGCACGCCGCAGAACATCGTCATCGGCGGTGCCGCCGGCGCCTTCCCGCCCATCATCGGCTGGGCCGCCGTCACCGGCTCCATCACGCTGGAACCGCTGGTGCTCTTCGCCATCATCTTCATCTGGACCCCGCCGCATTTCTGGGCGCTCAGCCTCTGGGCGCATGCCGACTATGAAAAGGCCGGCGTGCCCATGCTGCCCGTGGTCTCCGGCGCGCGGGAAACCCGGCGGCAGATCCTGGTCTATACCCTGCTGCTGGCGCCGCTTGGCCTGGCCCCCTGGGCGCTCGGCTTCGCCGGCCCGGCCTATGCCGTGGTGGCGGGGCTGCTCGGCCTCGGCTTCCTGTACTATGCCATCACCGTCTGGCGAGACCCGCAGGACGCCGCCGGCCGCAGCCTGACGAATGACGCTCCGGCCCGCCGCACCTTCCGCTTCTCGCTGCTCTACCTGGCGCTGCTTTTCGCCGCGCTGGCCCTCGAACATCTGGTGCTTCGATGACCCCTGAGGAAAAAGCCGCCTTCCTGCGCCGCCGCCGCAGCCGCAACCTCGCCATGCTGGCGGCGCTCGGCGCCCTGGTGGCGTTGTTTTACGTCATCACCATCGCCAAAATGGCCCACCCGGCCTAGGCAGCAGCCATGAACCTGCAAGCCCGCAACCGCTTGATGGGTCTCGGCGTCGCCGGCTTCGTCGCCGGCATGGTCGGGCTCGCCTTCGCCTCGGTGCCGCTGTACCGGCTGTTCTGTCAGGTCACCGGCTATAACGGCACGGTGCAAACCGCCGGCCCGGCAGCGCCGGGCGCCGGTGATGTCACTCTCACCATCCGCTTCAACGCCACGGTCAACCCGGGCCTGCCCTGGGAATTCGCCCCCGCCCAGCGCAGCATGCCGCTGCGCGTGGGGGAGGAAGGGCTGGCCTTCTACCACGCCCGCAGCACCGGCTCTGGCCCCACCACCGGCATCGCCACCTACAATGTCACGCCCGAGGTGGTGGGCCGCTACTTCCACAAAACCGCCTGCTTCTGCTTCAACGAACAGACGCTGGAACCCGGTCAGCAGGCCGACATGCCACTCACCTTCTGGGTGGACCCCGCCCTGACCACCGACCCCAACACCGCCGGCATCCGCACCATCACCATCAGCTACAGCTTCTTCCGCACGCTGGAGGACGCGGCCCGTGCCGGCGCCGTGGCCAGCGCCGGCCCGCATGTGGGCGGCGTTGTGCGCTGAGACTGCCTAATTCGCCCGGCCCGCTCTTGATCCCAAGGGCGTTTTCGGGATTGATGCAACCAGACCGGCAGGGTCCCGCTTCGGGCCGTGCCTTGGCATGAACGACCAGGACGCGCGATGGCCTCCACCAATACCGTGACCGCTGACGGCGAAGCCCCGCCGGCGCACAAGCACCCCTATCACCTGGTTGACCCCAGCCCTTGGCCGCTGGTCGGCAGCTTCTCGGCTGGTGCCCTGGTGCTCGGCATCATCCTGAACTCGCACTACGGCGACCGCATCACCTTCTTCGTCGGCCTCGCTGGCGTGCTGTTCACCATGTTCATGTGGTGGCGCGATGTGGTGAAGGAAGCCCATACCCCTGGCCTGCACACGCCCATCGTGCGCATCGGCCTGCGTTATGGCATGTCGCTGTTCATCGCCTCGGAAGTGATGTTCTTCGTCGCTTTCTTCTGGGCGTTTTTCCACTTCGCGCTCTACCCGGAACTGGTCTCCGGCTCCAACCCGGCCGACGCCACCTGGCCGCCGCATGGCGTGAAGACGTTCGACCCCTTCGGCCTGCCGCTGCTCAACACCATGATCCTGCTGCTCTCGGGCTGCACGGTTACCTGGGCGCACCACGCCCTCATCGAAGGCAACCGTCGCCACCTGAAGCTCGGCCTGCTCATCACCGTGCTGCTCGGCGTCACCTTCACCATCTGCCAGGCCATTGAATACGCGGAAGCGCCGTTCAAGTTCTTCGGCGGTGGCACCTACCCCTCCACCTTCTTCCTGGCCACCGGCTTCCATGGCTTCCACGTCATGGTCGGCACCATCTTCCTGGCGGTTTGCTTGTTCCGCTCCATGGCCGGGCACTTCACCCCGCAGAAGCATTTCGGCCTCGAAGCCGCCGCCTGGTACTGGCACTTCGTGGACGTGGTGTGGCTGTTCCTCTTCGTGGCCATCTACTGGTGGGGCGCCGGCGAAATCGCCGTGCACTGACCCTGATGACTCAACCGGGCGGAGGGGTTTCCCCCCTCCAAACCGCCTTGCAGGGCCGCTGTCCGCGTTGCGGGCGCGGCCCTTTGTTCGCCGGTCTGCTGCGCTGCAACGCCCAGTGCCGGGAATGCGGGCTGGACCTTTCCCCCTATGATGGTGGCGACGGTGCCGCCGTGGCCGGCATTTTCATCGTCGGCGCGCTGTCGGTCATCGCCGTCATCATGGTGGATATCAAGTACGAGCCGCCCCTCTGGCTGCACGCCCTGATCTGGCCGCTGCCGGTGCTGCTGCTCACCATCGTCGTCATGCGCATCGCCAAGGCCGCCCTGGCCGCGGCGCAATACCGCCATCGCGGCGGGGAGACCGAATCCTGAACCCAAAGCTGCGCGCCCTGGCGCCCCTGTTGGCTGCGCTGCCGGTGCTGGCGGTGCTGCTCAGCCTTGGCCATTGGCAAATGCAGCGCCTGGCCTGGAAAGAGGCGCTGTTGCAGCGCCTGGCAGCCAGCGCCACCGCCCCGCCGCAGCCCCTTACCAACCCGCCGGAGCCCTTCACCAAGGTGCAGGTCACCGGCCGGCTGGACCACAGCCGCGAAGCCCGGCTCGGCGCCGAGGTCCGCAACGGCCAGATGGGCGCCCAACTCGTCACGCCCCTGCTCCGCGATGTCCTGCCCCCGCTGCTGGTGCTGCGCGGCTGGGTCCCCACCGATGCCGCCCAGCCGGTCTGGCGCCCCGAAGACGCCGTCACGCTGGAAGGCTATATCCGCCCCGCCGATGCCCGCGCCTGGGACTCGGCCCGCGACAACCCCGCCGCCCGGCTGTTCTACGTGTTCGAGCCGGCCACCATCGCCAGCGCCCTCGGCCTGCCGGGCGCCGAGGCTTACGGCCTGGTGGTGCTGGGCAGCCCGCAGGAAATCCGCCTGCCGCAGCCCGCCACCCAGCTGCCCCAGCCGGGCAACTCGCATCTCGGCTATGCCCTCACCTGGTACGGCCTGGCCTTGACCCTGGTGGGCGTGGTGACCAGCTTCACCTGGCGCCGTTGGAAGGATGCCCGATGAACCCCGCCTACGCCCAGGCCAAGGCCCGCTTCGCCCGCATTGCCGCGCTGGGGGAAGCCCAGGCCATGCTGGGCTGGGACGCCAGCGCCATGATGCCCCCGGGCGGCGGCGCGGCGCGGGGCGAGCAACTCGCCACCCTGGCCGGGCTGGCGCATGAACTGCTGACGGCACCCGCGCTGACCGCCGACTTGGCCGAAGCCCGCGCCGCCGACCCCTGGGACAGCGCCAACCTGGCCCTGATGCGCCGCGCCCAAGCCCGCGCCCTGGCCCTGCCCACCGCCCTGGTGGAAGCCAGCGCCCGCGCCAACAGCGCCTGCGAGAAGGTCTGGCGCGGCGCCAAGGCCGCCGGAGACTTCGCCGCCGTCAGCCCCTTCCTCACCGAAGTGGTGCGCCTGCAACGCGAAACCGCCGAAGCCCTGGCCGCCGCCTCCGGCCTCAGCCCCTATGACGCGCTGATGGAAGGCTACCAGCGCGGCGTCACCGCCGCCGAGGTGGAGCCGGTCTTCACCGCCTACGAAGCCTTCCTGCGCGAAGCCCTGCCCCAGGTGGAGGAACGCCAGGCCCGCGCCCCCGCCGCGCTGCCCTTGCCCGGCCCCTTTCCGGTCGCGCAGCAGCGCGCCCTGTGCCGCAGCCTCAGCCAGCGCATGGGCCTGGACTACGACCACGCCCGGCTGGACGAAAGCCTGCACCCCTTCTGCGGCGGCACCCCCACCGATATCCGCATCACCACGCATTACGACCCCGCCGACCCGGCCAAGGCGCTGCTGGGCGTGCTGCATGAAACCGGCCACGCCTTGTACGAACGCGGCCTGCCCGAGCCCTGGGCGCGCCAACCCGTGGGCGAGGCCGCCGGCATGGCGGCGCATGAATCGCAAAGCCTGATCATCGAAATGCAGGCCTGCCGCAGCGACTCATTTCTGCGTTTTCTCGGCCCGCAACTGCAAGCCAGCTTTGGCGGCCCCGCCGCGCCCTACGCCCCGGAAAACCTCGGCCGGCTCTGGCGCCACGTCTCGCGCGGCTTCATCCGCGTCAACGCCGACGAAATCACCTACCCGGCCCACATCATCCTGCGCTTCCGCCTGGAACGCGCCCTGATCGGCGGTGATCTCAGCGTCGCCGACCTGCCCGGCGCCTGGAATGAAGGTTTCGCCCGGCTGCTCGGCGTCACCCCGCCCACCGATGCCGAAGGCTGCCTGCAGGACATCCACTGGCATGATGGCGCCTTTGGCTACTTCCCCAGCTACACCCTGGGCGCCATGGCCGCCGCGCAGCTGATGAAGGCCGCCCGCATTGCCCTGCCGGGGCTGGAGGCCGATCTCGCCGCCGGCAACATGGCGCCGCTTGTGGGCTGGCTGCGCCACAACCTGCACGGCCAGGGCAATCGCCTCGGCTTCCAGGACCTGTTGCGCCACGCCACCGGCAAACCGCTGGACCCCGGCGACTTCACCGAGCATCTGCGCGCCCGCTACCTCAGCTAGCCGCCATGCCCGCCGCCACCCCGCTGATGACCACCCTGGTGGCCGGGCTTTCGGTGGCCCTGCTGCTGGGCGTGGCCGCGCGCCGCGCCGGGCTGCCCACCATCCTGGGCTACCTGCTGGCCGGCGTGGTCATCGGCCCCTACACCCCCGGCATCTATGGCGACATGGCGGTCGCCGCCGAACTCGCCGAACTCGGCATCATCCTGCTGATGTTCGGCGTCGGCCTGCATTTCTCCCCGCGCGAACTCGCCGGCGCCCGCGGGGTGGCGGTGCCCGGCGCGCTCGGGCAAATGGCCGTGGCCATGCTGCTCGGCTGGGGCCTGGCGCTGTGGTGGGGCTGGGGCCATGGCGCCGGGCTGTTCTTCGGCCTGTCGCTCGCCGTGGCCAGCACCGTGGTCATGCTGCGCGCCCTGGAGGAACGCGGCGAGTCCAGCACCCCGCTCGGCCATGTCGCCATTGGCTGGCTGGTGGTGGAGGATCTCGCCATGGTCCTCGCCCTGGCCCTGGCCCCACTCGCCAGCGCCCTGCTGCGCGGCGACACCCAGCCCGGCGCCGGCCTCTGGCTGGATGCACTGGGCACCCTGGCCAAGGCGGCGGGCTTCGTCACCCTCATGCTGCTGCTGGGCAGCCGCGCTTTGCCCTGGGGGCTCTCGCTGGTCGCCAGCCTGCGTTCCCGAGAACTCTTCTCCCTCGCCGCCCTGGTGGCCGCCCTGGGTGTGGCCTTCGCCGCCCATGCGGTGTTCGGCGTCTCGCTCGCTTTGGGCGCCTTCCTGGCCGGCATGGCACTCGGCCAGTCACCGCTCTCGCAAAAGGCCGCCGAGCAGACCCTGCCACTGCGCGACGCCTTCGCCGTGCTGTTCTTCGTCTCGGTGGGCATGCTGGTCCGCCCGGCCATCCTGTGGGAAAGCCCGGGCGCGCTGCTGGCGACGCTGGCCGTGGTGGTGGTTGGCAAGGCGCTGGCGGCGGGTCTGCTGGGCTGGGCGCTCGGCCTCGGCAAGCGCGGCGCGCTCACCATGGCGGCGGCGCTGGGTCAAATCGGTGAGTTCAGCTTCGTCCTGGCCGGGCTGGGCCTGGCGGAAGGCCTGCTGCCGGCGGCCGGGCGCGACCTGATCCTGGCCGCCGCCCTGCTCAGCATCGCGCTGAACCCGCTGCTCTTCGCCCTGGTGGACCGGCTGGCGCCCAAATCGGGCGGCTAGAGCAATATCCGTTCTGATGGAATCATCAGAACGGATTTCTTGCTCTAGTTTCAAATGGTTATAGAGCACGAGTTGCGCCCAACAGGGCGCATGGTGCCCTGCCTCTCGGCTTTCGGCGGCTTCGCCTTAGCCGATCACACGCCACTACCTGATGGTAAAATCCCGCACCGAACACGTCTCCAGCGGCGAAACCTCGCGCCGGGTCTGGTCGGCCAGCACAATCGCCACATCCACCAGGCAGCCCTGGCCCGCCGGCAGGCTCACCCAAAGCCGGCCACTTGGCGGCACCGCGCCGGTAATCAGCAGGTCAAACGCTGAGGCCAATTGCCCCGAGGGCGCCACGTAAAGCTCCACAATCGGCAACTGCATGCCGTTGATGAACTCAAAGCTCGGGTCGTCGCTGTTCGGCGCCGGCTCGCCCCACACCAGGCGCGGGCTGGCGCACAAATCCACCTTGAAGCGCTGTTCCTCGCGCCCCGGGCCAAACTCCATCAGCACATCCTGGCGGCATTCCTGGCTGGTGGGCCGAAACTCCGCCTCGGCCCGGTTGGCCAGCGGCGCGGTGTTCAGTGGCCGGCCCCAGTCGCCCGACCGAGACGGCGAGGCATAGATGGCGGCAATGCTGCGCCCGGTGCGGTTCACCACGGTGAACTTCGCTTCGGCCAGGGCCTGCCCGGCCACGCCCAGCACCGCCAGCAGCACCAGCCACCATCCCTTGCGAATCATCCCGGCCCCCGCACGCATCAATGAATATCCACGATAGCAGGCATGGCGCCGGCCAGCATCCCCTGCCTTGTCATTCCGGCTTTATCCCGGCGCTGCGGATCACCTCGGCCCATTTCGCCGTATCCGCCGCCTGCAACCGCGCCAGCGCCGCCGGGGAGACTTCCGGCGCGGCCTCGGCGCCAAACCGCGCCATGCCGGCTACCGCTTCCGGCAGGCGCACCACCGTGGCGGTGGCCTGGGCCAGCCGCGCCACCGCCTCGCCCGGCGTACCGGCCGGGGCATACAAGGCAAACCAGGTTTCGCCCACAAAGCCGGGCAGCCCGGCCTCGGCCACGGTGGGCAGGTCCGGCGCCAGGGCGCTGCGGCGCGGGCTTGCCACCGCCAACCCCTTTATCCGCCCCTCCCGCACCAGCGGCAGGGTCCAGATCACGCTGTCGAACAGGTAGTGGATGCGGCTTTCCAGCATATCCGGCACCGCCTGCACCCCGGCCCGGTAGGGCACATGGTCAGCCACAATCCCGGCCCGCAGCTTGAACAACTCGCCAATCAAATGCGTCACGGCACCAATGCCCGAGGACGCGTAATTCACCTGCCCGTTGCGCGCCTTGGCCCAGTCGATCAGCTGCGCCACGTTGTTCACTGGCAGGGCAGGGCTGGCCACCAGCACATTGGGCGCGGTGCAAATCTGCCCAATCGGCGCAAACTCGCGCACCGCATCGTAATTCGTGCGTGGGTTCAGCGCCGGAATCACCGCATGGGTGGAAACCGTGCCCATCAGCAGGGTGTGGCCATCGGCCGGCGCCTTGGCCACCGCATCCGCCCCCACCGCACCCCCACCGCCGCTGCGGTTTTCCACCACCACGGCGGTGTTCAGCAGCGGCGCCAGATGCTGCGCCAGCAGCCGGCCCACCGCATCGGTGGCGCCACCGGCCGGAAAGGGGATCACCAGCCGAATCGGCTTTTCCGGCCAGGCTGCCAGGCCCAGGCGCGGCGCGGCCAGACCCAGCCCCAGGCTGGCGGCAAGCAAATGGCGGCGCTGGGCCATGGCGAAACCTCCCTTTGGGGCAGCTGATGCACGCTGCCAGTGCTTCCACCGGCAACGACCAGACGCCAGCCCCAAATCCAAGCCGGAGCGTCCCAGGGGGTCAAGCGCCATGGCCCAGCGCCGCTATGGCGTGATCGTGAAGCGCTCACGCCATAGCTCATGTTCTTGCGGGACTGATTCACGGCTTGCGGCGATCCCGCCTCAGCCGATCAGCCGCTGGCGTTCACGGCTTCAGCGCGTCGCGCAGCGCATCCTTGGCGCCGCCCACGGCGTTCTGCAGCTTGCCGGCGGCCTTCTCGGCCGCGCCTTCCGCCGCCAGCTTCTCGTCGCCCACCAAATGCCCAATGCCCTGCTTTACCGCGCCCTTCGCCTGGTGCGCGCTGCCGGCAATCCTGTCCTTGTCCATGGCTGGTCATCTCCTGGTCCGCGCCCGGGCGAAAGCCCAGGCCGCCCCCCAGCAACGCGGCCCAACCCGCCAGGGTTCCGCACCACCCCATATCCCAAGCCCCGCCTCCCTGGTTATAATGCGGGTAATCAGCATAGGGAGCATTCACATGGACGGCCTCGCCCAACCCAACGACCAACGCGCCCAGCTTGAAAAGCTCTACGGCGAAATGGCGCCGCACAGCCTCTACCCGCTGTGGGAAGTGCTGGCCAACCTGGTCACCCCCACGCCGCGCAGCGCCGCGCAAAGCCACCTGTGGCGCTACGCCCCGGCGCGCGACTACCTGCTCCGCGCCGGTGACCTCATCAGCGCCGAACAGGCCGAGCGCCGCGTCCTCATCATGGAAAACCCCGGCCTGCCCGGCACCTCCGCCGTGGTGCCCAGCCTTTACGCCGGGCTCCAGCTCATCCTGCCCGGCGAGGTCGCGCCCTGCCACCGCCACACCCAATGCGCGCTGCGCTTCATCATGGAAGGGCAGGGCGCCTACACCGCCGTGGATGGCGAGCGCTGCTACATGCAGCCCTTCGACCTGGTGCTGACGCCGAATTGGCAATGGCACGACCACGGCAACACCACCACCACGCCCATGATCTGGCTCGACGGCCTCGATATCCCCACCGTGCGATTCTATGAGGCCAGCTTCGCCGAGCGGCTGGAGCAGCCGAGCCAGAGCGAGAGCATCCCTACCGGCGACAACCGCCACCGCTACGGTCGCAACATGCGCCCCTTCCGCGCCAGCAGCGCCGAGCGTCGCCCGGCGCAGCAGCCCATCTTCCACTACCCCTACGCCGAATGGCGCGAGAGCCTGCTGGCCGTGGCCAGCGTGGATGCGCCCGACGCGCATTTCGGCCATGCGCTGGAATTCACCAACCCGGCCAGCGGCGGCCCCATCATGCCCACCATCGCGGCGCATGTGCGCCACCTGCCCGCCGGCTTCACCACCAAGCCGCGCCGCGCCACGGATGGAACCACCTTCGTGGTGGTGGAAGGCCGCGGCACCGCACGGGTGGAGGGCAAGGAATACCAGTTGCAGGAACGCGACCTCTTCGTGGTGCCCAGCTGGCACAGCCTGGAGCTGGAAGCCGCCACCCCGCTCACCCTGTTCGGCTTCTCCGACAAGGCGGCGCAGGAAAAGCTGGGCCTGTACCGCGAGGAGCGCGGCTGAAACCTTGCTCCCGGCGCGGCGTTGTCACCACATCGCCGCGCAGGAGCGCCTCATGCCCCCCGAAACCAACCGCCCGAACGACCAGCCCCCGCACCCGCCCGAACGCAAGATCGACGCCGGCCTGCGTGACAGCTTCCCCGCCTCCGACGCTTCCGCCGACACCGGCGGCCTCGGCTCCGTCCTGGTGCCGCCGCAGGAGATGATGAACAGCCGGGCCGAGCCGGAAATCCCGCCCAACCCCTCGGTCCGTATCACCGTGGTGTTCCGCAGCCAGGAAGCCGCCAAGCTGGCGCTGGACAGCCTGGTGCGCGAAGGCCCGCTGGACCGCCGCCTAGCCGAGATGACCCCGGGCGCCGATGACAGCGTCACCCTCAGCTTCACCGCCCCGCCCAAGGAAGGCCGGCGCATGCGCGACCTGCTGGAAAAACAGGGCGGCGCCGAGGGGTAAGACCCGCCGCCGCTACCCCTGCACGCCCTTGCTGGTGCTGTACTCAAAGTGCAGCGCCTCGCCGGGGAACACCCGGCCATGCAGCGCATGCGCCGCCATCGCCGCCTCGGAAAACCCCTGCAAAATCAGCTTCAGCTTGCCGGGGTAGGTGGCAATGTCGCCCACGGCGAAAACGCCCGGCACATTGGTCTCGCAGGTGGCCGGGTTCACCGTCACATGGCTGTGGCTCAGCCCCAGCCCCCAGTCGGCAATCGGCCCCAACTCCATCGACAGCCCGAAGAAGGCCAGCAGATGGTCCGCCGGCACGCTGCGCGTCTCGCCCTTCAGCGTCGCCAGCGTCACCCCGGTCAGCGTGGTGCCATCGCCCTCCAGCCCGTGCAGCTGGTAGGGAATCGCCATCTCCACCTCGCCCCGGGCGGCGGCGGCTTCCAACTGCGCGGCGGTCTCGGGCGCGGCACGGAATTTCGGCCGCCGATGCACCACCACCACCTTCGCCGCCACATCCTTCAGCGACAGCGCCCAATCCACCGCGCTGTCGCCACCGCCGGCAATCACCACCCGCTTGCCGCGAAACTCCTCACGCCGCGCCACCATGTAGCGAACCCCGCCGCCGGCCTCGTAGCCCGGCAGGCCGTCCAGCGGCGGCCGGTTCGGCCCAAAGGCGCCGGCGCCGGCGGCAATCACCACCGCCTTGGCCCGCACCACATCCCCGGCGGAAGTCCGCAGCACCAGCCGGCCATCCGCCTCGGTCGCCAGCGTCTCCACCCGGCGGCCCAGCAGGTACACCGGGGCAAACGGCGCCGCCTGCTGCTCCAGCCGCGCCACCAGGTCAGCCCCGGCAATGGCCGGGTGCGCGGGAATGTCATAAATCGGTTTTTCCGGGTACAGCGCGCTGCACTGCCCGCCCACGGCTTCCAGCGCGTCGATCACCACGGCCTTCATCCGCAGCATGCCGCACTCAAACACGGCGAATAGCCCGGCCGGCCCCGCGCCAATAATGGCGACATCCGTCTCCAGCACTGCGGTCATCACATCTTCCCTGGCAAGGAAGGGCGTCATAAAGCCTCATCGCCCAGCCACCAAGGCCGTAACCCCCGCCGGAGCCACCATGCCCCTCGCCCTGCCCACCCTTGCAGCCACCGAAGCCCTGGCGGCGCGGCTGGCCGCCCTGGCCCGGCCTGGCGATGCGGTGCTGCTTTCCGGCCCGCTCGGCGCCGGCAAATCCGCCTTCGCCCGTGCCTTCCTGCGCGCCTGGGTCGGCAATCCGGCGCTGGAAGTCCCTTCGCCCAGCTTCACCCTGGTGCAGGGCTATGACCGCCCCGACGGCGCCGAGGCGCATCACTTCGACCTCTACCGCCTCTCCGGCCCCAGCGAAGTGCCGGAATTGGGCTGGGACGAAGCCCGGCTTGGCCTGGTGCTGGTTGAATGGCCCGACCGCCTGGGCCACCTGACGCCGGTGAACGCCCTCTCCATCACCCTGGCCCCTGGCCCCACCGAGGATTCCCGCGTGGCTGACATAACCGGCTGGCCCGGCCGATGAGCGATATCGAAGGCTTCCTCCGCGCCAATGGCTACGGCGCCGCCACCCGCCACCCGCTGCCGGCCGATGCCAGCTTCCGCCGCTATGAACGCCTGACCGGCGGCCCCCGCCCGGCGCTGCTGATGGTGGCGCCGCCGCCCGAGGATGTGCGCCCCTTCACCCGCATCGCCGAACACCTCCGCAGCGCCGGCCTTTCGGCGCCCGAAATCCACGCTGCCAACAAAACCGCCGGCCTGCTGATCCTGGAGGATTTCGGCCCGCAAACCCTGGCCCAGCAGCTGGAGGCCGGCGCCGACCCCGCCCCGCTTTACGCCGAAGCCGCCGAGGCCCTGGCCAAGCTGCACAGCGTCGCCCCGCCCCCCGGCCTGCCGGCCTGGGACGCCACGGCCATGGCCCGCGCCACCGCCGCCACCTTCTGCGACTGGTGGTGGCCCGCCACCTTCGGCGCCCCGCCCAGCGCCGAAATCCGCGCCGAGCTCGACGCCGCCCTGCACGCCATGCTGGAACCCTTCGCCGCCGAAGGCTTCGTCCACCGCGACTTCTTCCCCGCCAACCTCATGCGCCTGCCGGAACGCGAAGGCCCCCGCCGCATCGGCATCCTCGACTTTCAGGACGCCGCCACCGGCCACCCGGCCTATGACCTCGTCTCCCTGATTGAGGATGCCCGCCGCGACGTGGCGCCCGAGGCCCGCCGCGCCGCCGTGGCCGCCTATCTGCGCCACCGCCCCGGCACCTCGCCCAATGCCCTGCTCGCGGGCCTCGCCGCCCTCGGCGCCCAGCGCCATCTGCGCGTCGCCTCGCTCTGGGTCCGCCTGGCCCGCCGAGACGCCAAGCCGCACTACCTGGCCCATGGCCCGCGCTGCTGGCGCCTGCTCGCCCGCTCGCTCTCCCACCCGGTCTGCCTGCCCCTGGCCGATTTCCTTGACGCGCATGTCCCCGAGGACCTGCGCCGCAACCCCGCTTCGCTGACGGAGACGACGTGATTTCGCTCACCCACGGCATGGTCCTGGCCGCCGGCCTCGGCCTGCGCATGCGGCCCCTTACCGCCACCACCGCCAAGCCACTGCTGCAGCTTGATGGCCGCTCCCTGCTCGACCGCGCGCTGGACCGCCTGGCCGAAGCCGGCATTGGCAACACCGTGGTCAACGCCCATTGGCACGCCGACCAGGTGGCCGCCATGGCCACCGCCCGCGGCGCCAAAGTGGTGCGTGAGGAAACCCTGCTGGAAACCGGCGGCGGCGTGCTGCAGGCCCTGCCGCTGCTGGGCACCGCGCCCTTTGTGGTGGCGAATGGCGACAGCGTTTGGCTTGACGGTCCCAGCCCCGCGCTCGGCCACATGGCCCGCGCCTTCAACCCGGCCGAGATGGACGCCCTGCTGCTGCTGGTGCGCAGCGCCCAGGTGGATGGCGAAATTGGCCGCGGCGATTTTTTACTTGATCCACTGGGCCGCGCCCGCCGCCCGAAGGAGCGCGAACTGGCGCCCTACGTGTTTGCGGGTGTGCAAATCCTCAGCCCCGCCCTCTTCGCCGAGGCCCCCGCCGGCCCCTTCAGCCTGAACCTGCTATACGACCGCGCCATCGCCCGCGGCCGGCTATACGGCCTGGTGCATGACGGCGTCTGGTTCCACCTCTCCACCCCGCCCGACCTGGACCACGCCAATGCGGCGATGCGGTCTGGGCTGACGAAGGCGCTTTTCTGAGTCCGAGAAGGAACCATCATGGTCGAGCGCATCACCGTCGAAGTCAGCATTGCCGAGCCCATCGCCCGCGTCTGGCAGGGCATCCTGGGCAACTTCAAGCGCCATGTGGAGGCCACCACCCCGGGCTGAGCGCACGGCTTCGGCGCTGCCGAATCGCCCCTCCCCATGCCAAACTCCCCCGCATGAACCTCTTCCAAATCCCCGCCGACCGGCCCTTCCTCGATAGCCTGGCCGCCGGGGTCCTCGCCCAGGTTCAGGGCCAGGCGGCAGACCGGCTCTCCCGCGTCACCATCCTCCTCCCCACCCGCCGCTCCGCCCGCGCGCTGCGCACCGCCTTTCTGCGGGCTGCACCGGGCCAGGCGCTGCTGCTCCCCCGCATGCGCGCCCTGGCCGGCCTCTCCACCGAGGATGCCGACGAACTCGCCCTCCCGGGCCTGCTCGAACTCCCCCCGGCGGTGGAACCGCTGCGCCGCCAGGCCGTGCTGGCCGGCTTCGTCACCCAATGGCAGCCCCGCCATGGCGGCCCCGGCACGCCGGAACAGGCCTGGTCCCTGGCCGGGGAACTCGCCACCCTGCTCGACGAAATCGCGCTGGAAGAACCCGACCTCACCCTGCTCGAAGCCGCCTCGCCCGAGGAACTCACAGAAACCTGGCTGGCCCGGCTGGAAGCCCTGGTGCCCGAACAGCACGCCAACCACTGGCAGGTCACGCTGCTCTTCCTGCGCGGCGTGTTCCGCGCCTGGCAGGGCTGGCTGGCCGGGCAGGGGCTGCTCGATATCGGCATGCGCCGCGTCCAGGCTCTGCGCGCCCAAAGCCGCGCCTGGCAGGCCAACCCGCCGCCGCATCCGGTCATTGCCGCCGGCATTGGCGTGGGCGGCACCATCCCCGCCGCCACCGAACTCCTGCGCGTGCTGGCCGCCAGCCCGCAAGGCGCCGTGGTGCTGCACGGGCTGGACGCAGCCAGCGCCGAGGACCGCAGCTGGGAGGCCATCCGCGAAGCCCCCACCCACCCCTTCTGCGGCCAACAACGCCTGCTGGCGGCGCTCGGCGTGGCGCCAGAACAGCTAAAACCCTGGCCTGGCAATGCCCCAGGCGCCGTCCCCCCCGGTCGCCCGGCCCTGCTCGGCATGGCGCTCCGCCCGCCCGCCGGCCTGCCCGCCTGGCAAACCCGCCGCCCGCACCACTGGCTGCCGGCGCTGGAAGGCCTCACCCAGCTCACCGCGCCCGATGCCCAGGCCGAGGCCGTCGCCATCGCCCTCACCCTGCGCGAAGCCCTGGAACAACCCGGCGCCCGCGCCGCCCTGGTCACGCCAGACCGCGACCTCGCCCGCCGCGTCTCCGCCGCCCTGCTGCGCCACGGCATCCTGGCCGATGACAGTGCCGGCGCCCCGCTGGCGGAAACCCCGGCCGGCGCCTTCCTCCGACTGCTGGCCGGTGCGGTGGCCGAGGATCTCGCCCCCGTCCCGCTCCTCGCGCTGCTGAAGCACCCGCTCTGCGGCGCCGGGCAGGACCGCACGGAATGGATGGCCGCCATCCGCCGGCTGGAATGGCATTGCCTGCGCGGCCCCCGCCCCGGCCCGGGCCTCGCTGGCCTGCGCGCCGCCGCCGCCGCTTCCCTCACCGGCGCCAACCGCGCCAGCCAGGCCGCCCAGGTGGGCATGCTGCTGAACGCGCTGGAAGCCTGCCTGCACGGCTTCACCGCCCTGCCGGAAAGCCCGGCCCTGCCGCCCGCCGCCCTGCTCAGCGCCCACCTCACCGCCGCCGAGGCCCTGGCTGCCAGCCCCACCCTGCCGGGCGGCCTGCGGCTCTATTCCGGCGAGGAAGGCGAGGCCCTGGCCAGCCACCTGGCCAATCTGCAAGCCGCCCTGGCCGAGGCCGCGCCCATCGCACCCGCCTCCTGGCCCGCCTTGTTCAACGCCGCCATGGCCGGCGCCGCCGCCCCCGCCCTGCACGCCAGCCGGGGCCGCGATTCCAGCCCGCACCCGCGCGTCGAAATCCTCGGCCTGCTCGAAGCCCGGCTGCTGACGCATGACATCGTGGTGCTCGGCGCGCTGGATGAAACCGTCTGGCCGCTCGGCACCAATCCCGGCCCCTGGATGAGCCGCCCGATGCGCCGCGACTTCGGCCTGCCCGAGCCGGAATCCCGCATCGGCCGCGTCGCCGCCGACTTTTTGCTGGATGCCTGCTCGGCCCCCCGCGTCATCCTCTCCCGCGCCGAGCGGCGCGGCGGCGCCCCCACCGTGCCGGCGCGCTGGCTGGTGCGGCTGGAAACCTTCCTGGCCGGCCAGACCAGCACGGATTACCCCCAGGGCCTGGCCTTGTCCGGCAGCCCCGCCGTGGCCTGGGCCGCCGCGCTGGACCAACCCGCCGCCGTCACCCCCTGCGCTCGCCCGGCGCCCAACCCCAGCCCGGCCCAGCGCCCGGCGGAACTCTCGGTCACGGATGTCGAGCGCCTGATCGCCGACCCCTACGCCTTCTACGCCAAGCGCGTCCTCAAGCTGCGCCCGCTGGACCCCTTGGACGCCGAGGTGGGCGCCGCCGACTACGGCAACCTGGTGCATGACGTGATGCGCCGCTGGATTCCCACCCTGCAACCCTGGCCCGGCGAGCCCCAGGCCCTCGCCCTCTACGCCACCGCGCTGGAAGCCGCTTTGGCCGAAAGCGGCGCCCGCCCCGGCTTCGCCGCCTTCTGGCGCCCGCGCCTGGCCCGCATCGGCGGCTTCGTGGTGGCCGAGGAAGCCGCGCTGCGTGCCACCAACGGCGTTCAGCAAAGCTGGGTGGAACGCAAAGGCGAGCTGATCCTGAAGCACGATGACGGCCGCGAACTCCGGCTCACGGCGCGGGCGGACCGCATCGACCTGCGCGCCGATGGCCTGCTTGCGCTGCTGGACTACAAAACCGGCAAGCCGCCCAGCAGCAAGCAAGTGGGCGCCGGGGAAAAGCCGCAACTGCCGCTGGAAGCCGCCATGGCCAGCCGCGGCGCCTTCCCCGGCCTGCCGGCAGCCAAGCCCGGCGCCATGGTGCACTGGAAGCTCTCGGGCGGCCCCGAGCCCGGCACGGTGGAGCCGGTAAAGGGCGACGCCGCCGCCCTGGACGCCATGGCCGAGGATGCGCTGACCCAATTGCGCTACCTCGCCGAAGCCTTCCTCTGGGGCCAGCGCGCCTTCCTCGCCCGCCCGCACCCTGGCCGCAAACCAGCCGGCGAGGATTACGACCACCTTTCCCGCCTGGCCGAATGGGCCAGCGCCGAAGACCCGGAGGACGCGGCATGAACCCCGCCGCCACCCCGCAGCAACGCGCCCA
>CANFIE010000035.1 GCA_947446625.1 Acetobacteraceae bacterium
ACCCGCCCCGCCACACCACATCCACCTCGGTGGGGGCGGGCATGTCCTCGCGCCGGCGGCGCTGCGATTCCATATTGGCCAGAACCAGCAGCGCCAGCAGCGCCACATGGAACAGAATCGAGCCCAGCGTGGCCCGCCGCAGCCGGTGCCGCCGCGCCCAGACGCGCAGCAGCAGCCGAGAGCGCTGCTGCGCCTCGGCCCTGGCGGCGAAACGGGGAATGCGGGGCGGCAGGGCGTTCACGCGGGCGGTCGCCCTCCATGGCGAATCACGTCACCATGGATATAGCGCCGCCCGCCCCGCAACCCCAGCCCGGCCGGTGTTACGCCTTGGTAAGCGGCTTCAGCGGCAGCGGCTCACCGGGCGGCAGCGGCACGCCGGCCACGTTCAGCACCATGCCCACCAGGCTGTAATAGCCCATCACGGCCACCAGATCGATCACGCCCTTCTCGCCAAACCGGGCCTTCACCCGGTTGTAGGTCGCGTCGGAGGGGTTGCGGTCGCGGTGCAACTCGCTGGCGAAGTTGTACACCATCTCCTGGTCGTCGGTCATGGCGTCGGGCCGGCGGCCTTCGGCAATGGCCTGGATGATGGCATCCGGCAGCCCGGCCTTCAGCGCCAGCAGGCGGTGGGCATAAAACTCGAATTGCGCGTCCCAGGCGCGGCCGGTCACCAGAATGGCCAACTCGTTCAGGTCGAACGGAATCGAGGTGTTGAAGCGCAGGTATTCACCCAGCACGGCTACACGCTCGGCCACCACCGGGCTGCGCAGCAGGGCGTTGAACGGGCCGCGCAGGTCGCCACGCGGGCCGGCGGCAATGGCGGCGGCCACCTGCTTCTGCTCGGGGGTTTGCTGCTCGGCGGGAATTGGCGGAAGGCGCATGATTCAGTCTCTCTCCTGGTTGGTATTGGTTCAGCGGCGGCCGCGCAGCACGGGCAGCGGTGGCGTTACGCCCGCCGGCAACTGGGTCTGCGCGGTGTTCAAGGTCATCGAGACCAGCACGTAGTAGCCACTCACCGCGATCAGGTCGATCACGCCCTGCTCGCCGAAGCGGGCCTTCACCGCGTTGAAGCTGGCATCGCTTACCTGATGGTCGCGGTGCAACTGGCGGCAGAACTCGTAGACCAGCACCTGGTCCGGCGTCATGCGGCGGGGCCGGCGGCCCTGCGCCAAGTCGGCGGCCACATGCGGCGGCAGGCCGGCCTGCATGGCCAGGCTGTGATGCGCGTACCATTCATATTGCGCGGTCCATTCCCGCGCCACGATGAGAATGGCGAACTCGTTGAGGTCGCGCGGGATGGAGCTGTTGAACCGCACCCCCTCGCCCAGCTTCTGCAAGCGGTCGCCGATATCGGGGCTGCGCAGCCAGGCGTTGAACGGCCCGCGAATGCCACCACGCGGCCCGCCGGCAATGGCATCGGCCACGCGCTTCTGCTCGGGCGTCATCTGCTCAGACGTCAGCGGCGGAAAGCGGGCATCCTCGGCCCGGGCGGCGGGGGCGGCCAGGCTGGTGGCCAGCAGGGCGGCCAGGGGGGCAGCCAGGAAAAAGCGGCGCATGGGGGTTCCTCCGGGTATCGTTGCCGCCAGCTTGGCCCAGCCCGGCCCCCTTCGCAAACCCGCAGCCCTGCCGTAGCGTAACCCTTGAGGCTTTCAACCAATGGGGAGACCTGCGTGGCCTATGCGCTGCAGCAGCTGATCAATGGCGTCTCGCTTGGCATGATCTATGGCTTGATCGCGCTGGGCTACACCATGGTCTATGGCATCATCGGCATGATCAACTTCGCCCATGGCGACGTCTTCATGGTTGGCGCCTTCATCTCGCTCATCACCATGCTGCTGCTGGGCCTGGGCGGTGGTGCCGCCGGGCCGGGCGCGCTGCTGCTGGTGCTGCTGGCGGCCATGGCGGCCACGGCGCTGTATGGCTACACGGTGGAACGCGTGGCCTACCGCCCGCTGCGCGGCAGCTTCCGCCTGGCGCCGCTCATCAGCGCCATCGGCATGTCCATTCTGCTGCAGAACTATGTGCAGGTGGCCCAGGGCGCCCGCTCCAAGCCCATCGAAGCCCCCGTGCCCGGCGGCATCACGCTGATGGAGTCTGCGGGCTTCACCGTGCAGCTCAGCTATGTGCAAATCCTCATCGTGGTGCTGACGCTGGCGGTGCTGGCTGGCTTCACCGTGCTGGTGACGCGCACGCCGCTGGGCCGCGCCATGCGCGCCTGCGAGCAGGACCGCAAGATGGCAGCGCTGCTGGGCATTGATACCGACCGCGTCATCAGCCTCACCTTCATCATCGGTGCGGCGCTGGCTGCCGTGGCCGGCTGCCTGTACCTGCTGCGCTACGGCGTGATTGATTTCTACATCGGCTTCCTCGCCGGGGTTAAGGCCTTCACCGCCGCGGTGCTGGGTGGCATTGGCAGCCTGCCCGGCGCGGTGCTGGGCGGCCTGCTCATCGGCCTCATCGAAACCTTCTGGAGCGCCTATTTCAGCGCCCAGTACAAGGATGTCGCCGCCTTCGGCATCCTCATCCTCACCCTCATCTTCATGCCCACCGGCCTGCTGGGCCGCACCGAGGTGGAGAAGGTATGACCGCCGCCGCCGAACCCGTCCGCGCCCTGCGCGACGCGGCGCTGGCCGCGCTCATTGCCTTTGGCCTGTTCGCCCCGCTGGTGGGGCTGCGCACCGATGTGGGCAGCGATGGCGCGCTGATGCTGCGTGGCCGCTGGGATGACGTGGCCTGGCTCTGCGGCATCGCCTTTGCCGGCCGCTTCGCCATGCTGATGCTGGCCGGCCGGCTGCATGCCCCCGCCGCGCCGCCCTGGCTGGCGCGGCCTTGGCAGCAGGCGCAGCCCTATCTGCCGCGAGGCTTCCTGGCGCTGGCGGTGCTGCTGCCGGCGCTGCCCTTCATTGAACGCTACGAACTCGACCTCGGCATCCTCGTCCTCACCTATGTCATGCTCGGCTGGGGGCTGAACATCGTGGTCGGCCTGGCCGGGTTGCTGGACCTTGGCTATGTCGCCTTCTACGCCGTGGGTGCCTATGCCTATGCGCTGCTGGCCACGGAATTCGGGCTTTCGTTCTGGATCTGCCTGCCGCTTGCCGGCATCCTCGCGGCCTTCTGGGGCGTGCTGCTGGGTTTTCCGGTGCTGCGCCTGCGCGGCGACTACCTGGCCATCGTCACCCTGGCCTTTGGTGAAATCATCCGCGTCGTGCTGCTCAACTGGGTCAGCCTCACCGGCGGGCCGAATGGCATTTCCGGCATTCCGCGCCCCGGTCTGTTCGGCCTCAGCTTCGCCGCCGATGCCGATAACAGCTTTGCCGAATTCTTCGGGCTGGAATACGACCCGATCCACCGCGTCATCTTCCTCTACTACCTCATCCTGGCGCTCGCCTTGCTGACCAACTGGGTCACGCTGCGGCTGCGCCGCCAGCCGCTGGGCCGGGCGTGGGAGGCACTGCGCGAGGATGAAATCGCCTGCCGCGCACTCGGCATCAACGTCACCATCACCAAGCTGACGGCCTTCGCCATTGGCGCGGGCTTCGCCGGGTTTGCCGGCGCCTTCTTCGCCACGCGCCAGGCCTTCATCAGCCCGGAATCCTTCACCTTCATCGAAAGCGCCATCATCCTCGCCATCGTGGTGCTGGGCGGCATGGGCAGCCAGCTGGGCGTGGCCATCGCCGCCCTGCTGCTCATCGGCGGTACCGAGCTGTTCCGCGGCCTGGCCGAATGGCGCATGTTGATCTTCGGCGCCGCCATGGTGGTCATCATGCTGGTGCGGCCGCGCGGCCTGGTGGGCACGCGCACGCCCAGCACCCTGCTGCACGGGGCGCCCCGATGATTCTCAGCGTCGAAGACCTCACCATGCGCTTCGGCGGCCTCACCGCCGTCAACAGCGTCTCCTTCACCGCCGAGGCCGGGCGCATCACCGCGCTGATCGGCCCGAATGGCGCCGGCAAAACCACGCTGTTCAACTGCATCACCGGCTTCTACCGGCCCAGCGCCGGGCGCATCACACTGCATCGCGCTGGCCGCGCCGTGGCGCTGCACAAGCTGGCCGGGCATAAAATCGCCCAGGCCGGCGTGGCCCGCAGCTTCCAGAACATACGGCTGTTCCAGGGCATGACGGTGCTGGAAAACCTGCTGGTGGCGCAGCACAACACGCTGATGCGCGCCACCGGCTGGGGCATTGGCGCGGTGCTGGGCCTCTCGCGCTATCCGGCCGCCGAGGCCGAGGCGATGGCCCGCGCCACCCATTGGCTGCAAGCCACCGCCCTGCTGGAACGCGCCGACGACCCGGCCGGCGCGCTGCCCTATGGCGCCCAGCGCCGGCTGGAGATTGCCCGCGCCATGTGCACCCAGCCCACGCTGCTGTGCCTGGATGAACCCGCCGCCGGGCTGAACCCGCGCGAGAGCGACGAACTCTCCGCCCTGCTGCTCAATATCCGCGCCGCCGGCACCTCGATTTTGCTTATCGAGCACGACATGGGCGTGGTGATGCGCATCAGCGACCGCGTGGTGGTGCTGGACCATGGCCGCAAGATCGCTGACGGCACCCCCGCCGAAGTGCGCGCCGACCCCAAGGTCATCAGCGCCTATCTCGGCGAAGGCGAGGAGGACGAGGCAGCATGAGCGCGCTGCTGCACCTCGAAGGCGTCCGCGCCGGCTACGGCGCCGTGCAGGCGCTCAACGATGTCTCGCTGCATGTCGAGCAGGGCGAGATCGTCACCCTCATCGGTGCCAATGGCGCCGGCAAATCCACGCTGCTGATGACGCTGTGCGGTGAGCCCCGCGCCCAGGCCGGTAGCATCCGCTTCGCCGGGCAGGAGATTTCTGGCCTGCCGACCCACGCCATCATGCGGCTGGGCATTGCGCAGTCACCCGAAGGCCGCCGCGTCTTTCCGCGCATGAGCGTGCGGGAAAACCTGCTGATGGGCGCCGAGGTGCTGTCCCGCGCCAACCCCGCGCCGCAACTCGCCCGCGTGCTGGCGCTGTTCCCCCGGCTGGAGGAAAGGCTGGAGCAGCGCGCCGGCACGCTTTCTGGCGGCGAGCAGCAGATGCTGGCCATTGGCCGCGCCCTGATGAGCCAGCCCCGCCTGCTGCTGTTGGACGAACCCAGCCTGGGCCTGGCCCCCCTGGTGGTGAAGCTGATTTTCAGCGCCATCCGCCAGTTGAACGCCGAGGGCATGACCGTGCTGCTGGTGGAGCAGAACGCCAACCTGGCGCTGCGCCTGGCCCACCGGGGCTATGTGCTGGTGAATGGCCGCATCACCATGGCCGGCACCGGGGCCGAGCTGCTGGCCACCAAGGAAATTCGTGACGCCTACCTGGGCGCTGCGGCACACTGAACCAAATCGAGGAGAACCGAGATGCTCACCCGTCGTTTGCTGCTGGGCGCCACCGCTTCCACGCTGGCGCTGCCTGCCCTGGCACAGAACCGCACCCCCATCAAAATCGCCTGCGCCGGCCCGATGACCGGCAGCAACGCCGCCGCCGGAGACCAGATGAAGACCGGTGCGCTGCAGGCCGTGGCCGACATCATCGCCCGTGGCGGCGTGCTGGGCCGGCAGCTGGCGCTGAGCATTGAGGATGACGCCTGCGACCCGCGCCAGGCGGTGAGCGTGGCCAATAAGCTGGCCGGCCAGCGCGTGGCCCTGGTGGCCGGGCACTACTGCTCCGGCTCCTCGATTCCCGCCAGCGCGGTGTACCGCGAGGAAGGCGTGCTGCAGATCAGCCCCGCCTCCACCAACCCGAAATACACCGACGAAGGCGGCTGGAACACCTTCCGCGTCTGCGGCCGCGACGACCAGCAGGGCATGGTGGCCGGCACCTACATTGCCCGCACCCTGCGCGACAAGCGCGTGGCGCTGCTGCATGACAACTCGGCCTACGGCAAGGGCCTGGCCGACGAGACCAAGAAGGCGATGAACGCCGCCGGCAAGCAGGAAATCCTCTACACCGCCTATACGGCTGGTGAGAGCGACTACAACGCCCTGGTCAGCCGGCTGAAGCAGGAACGCATCGAGGTGATCTACCTCGGCGGCTATTACCGCGAAGCCGGGCTCATCATTCGCCAGGCCAAGGAACAGGGGCTCAACGCCACGCTGATCGGCGGCGACGCGCTGGTGACCAACGAGTTCTGGGGCATCTCGGGTGCCGCCGGCGAAGGCAGCCTGATGACCTTCAGCTCCGACCCGCGCAAGCGCGCCACGGCGGCGGCGGTGGTGCGCGCCTTCCGCGCCCGCAACGTGGATCCTGAGGGCTATGTGCTCTACACCTACGGCGCCGTGCAGATCTGGGCCGCGGCCGCCGAGAAGATCCGCTCGGTTGATGCCCGCAAGGTGGCCGATGCGCTGAAGCGCCAGGGCCCGTGGAACAGCGTGCTCGGCAGCACCGCCTTCACCCCCAAGGGCGACGTGACCGTGCCGGATTACGTGTTCTACGTGTGGCGCAACGGCACCTACGCCGAGATGTGAGCCGCACGATTTAGCTTGCGCGACGCGCCCGGGTTTCGGCAGGCTCATGTCATCCGAAACCAACTGAAAGGAGGTGATCCAGTGTCTCATTGCCTTACGCCGCTTACCCAGCCAGCGGCCTGGATCCTTGCTTCCACCCCCATGGAAGCGACTTTCTGAGCGCTGCATCGGCCGGTAACGGCAGACGCAATGGGAAGGCCTCGGCGGGCAACCGCCGGGGCCTTCTGCGTTTGGGGCTTGGCGCAAGCCGGATTAGCATACGGCCAACAAGCGGAGGGAGGCCCAGGCCATGGCGATCAAGAACGTGCTGTTCATCATGGCGGACCAATTGCGCTGGGACTATCTCGGCTGCGCCGGCCACCCGCATCTGCACACCCCCAACCTGGATGCGCTGGCCAAACGCGGCGTGCGCTTCGCCAACAGCTTCGTGCAGTCCGGCATCTGCGGCCCCTCGCGCATGTCCTACTACACCGGGCGCTACGTTTCCTCGCATGGCGCCACGCATAACCGCGTGCCGCTTTCGGTGGGTGAGGTGACGCTGGGCTGGCACCTGCGCAACAGCGGCCGGGCGCTGACGCTGTGCGGCAAGACGCATGTGATGCCCGACGCCCACGGCATGCAGCGCCTGAAGCTGGACGGCGCGAATGACCTGAAGGTGCTGCTGGACGAAGGCTGGTTCCAGCCGATCGACCGCTACGACGGCCACCATGCCGAACCCAACGGCGCCTATGCCGAATGGCTGCGCGCCCAGGGCTACAACAGCCGCGACCCCTGGACCGACTACGTCATCAGCACCGAGGCGCCGGATGGCAGCGTGCATTCCGGCTGGAAGATGCGCAACGTGAAGTGGCCGGCCCGCGTGGCCGAGGCGCATAGCGAAACCGCCTACACCACCAACCGCGCCATCGAGTTCATCCGCGCCCGTGGCGAGCAGCCCTGGGTGATGCATCTTTCCTACGTCAAGCCGCACTGGCCCTATGTGGCGCCGGCGCCCTATCACAACATGTACGGGCTGGACCAATGCCTGCCAGTGAAGCGCCACCCGGCCGAGCGCGACGCCAACGCCCACCCGGTGCAACGCGCCTTCCAGGATGAGGAAGTGGCGCTGAACTTCGTGGCCGAGGAATGCCAGGACACGGTGAAGCCAGTGTACCAGGGCCTCATCACCCAGCTTGATACGCATCTGGGCCGGGTGTTTGCCGAACTGGAACGCCAGGGCCGCTGGCAGGACACGCTGGTGATCTTCACCGCCGACCATGGCGACTATCTGGGCGACCATTGGCTGGGCGAGAAGGAGCTGTTCCACGACTGCATCCAGCGCGTGCCGTTTATTCTGTACGACCCCTCCACCGCCGCCGATGCCACGCGCGGCAGCACCGATAATCGGCTGGTGGAAGCGATCGACGTGGTGCCGACCATCCTGGAAGCGCTGGGCCAGGACGCCGCGCCGCATCTGCTCGAAGGTCGCTCGCTACTGGGCGCCACGCGCGGTACCGCCACGGCGTGGCGAGACGCCGTCTTTTCCGAACTGGACTGGACTTTTCGTGGTGCCCGCCGTCGCCTGGGCGAACCCACCGGCCATCACCATGCCTGGATGGTGCGCACCGCGCAGTGGAAATACATCCACTGGTCCAGCGGCTACCGCGCCCAGCTCTTCAACCTGGCCGAGGACCCTGACGAGTTCCACGACCTGGGCACCGACCCGGCGCACCACGCCACCTGTGAGGCGATGCGCGAGCGGCTGCTGGCCTGGTTCACCACGCTGAAGCGCCGCACCACAATCAGCTGGGCCGAAGCCGAACTGCGCACCGACAGCTACAAGAAGGCCGGCGTGTTCTTCGGCGAGTGGTGAGGGTAGGAGAGGGCTTAACCGCCCTCGCCCACCATCTGCCCCACGCCATGATAGTCGCGCGCGAAGTAGATCAGCGCCTGGGCCTCGCGGTTGCCTTGGTGAATCGCCTGGATCTCGGCGAACAGCACCGTATGCGTGCCCTTGTCCACCATGTCGGTGATCTTGCAGTCAAACGCCACCACGGCGTCCTGCAACACCGGCGCGCCGGTCACCATGGTGCCCCAGTCTCCCACCAGAAAGCGGTCTTCCATGCTGCACTTGGTGGCGCCGGCAAACACCCCGGCCAGTTCCTGGTGCCCGGCCGCCAGCGTATTGACGCAGATGATGCCGTTGGCCTTGGCCACCGCGCCGGAATTGCTGCTGCGATTGATGCAGACCAGCAGCGTCGCCGGGTCGTCGGTTACGCTGCATACGGCGCTGGCGGTAAAGCCGCCCTTGCCCTCTGGCCCCGCGGTGGTGATGACATTCACCGCCGCCCCCAAACGGGCCATGGCGTCTCGGAATTCCTGGCGGCTGACAGTCATGCGCGTCTCCTCTTGCCGGCAGGTTAGGCGCTCCGGGCGCTGCCGCAAAGCCGGGGCTCAGCGTTGCGGGCGCGGATAGTTCACCCCATCCGCTCGGCCCGCGCCGCGCCCGCCCTTCGCCACGTGTAGAGCACTATTCGCCCTGATGGGCGCATAGTGCTCTACAACTATTTGAAACCAGGGCAGGAAATGCGTTCTGATGATTCCATCAGACCGGATATTGCTCTAACCCAGCCGCTGCGCCACCCATTCCGCGCGGGAAAGCCGGTACAGCGCATGCCAGCGCAGAGCATGCCCCGGCGGCAGGGCAGGGTGGTCAAACCCGCCATCGGCCCGCATGCCCAGGCGCTGCATCAACCGCCAGGAAGCCTGGTTGCCCGGCGTGGTGAAGGCCACCACCTCAGCCAGCCCCAGCGGCCCCAGCCCATGCGCCAGGGTCAGCCGGGCGGCTTCCTCGGCCAAGCCACGGCTCCAATGCTCGGGCAGAAAGCGCCAGGCAATCTCCACCGCCGGGGTGAAGCGGGCGGCAAAGCGCACCCAGGCCAGGCCGCAAAAGCCCAGCAGCCGGCCGTCATGCGCCTCGGCCACGCGCAGGCCAAAGCCATGTTCGGCCTGATGCGCCAGGGCGCGTTCCAGGGCCGCGTCGCTTTCGGCGCGGCTCAGCGGCGCGGGGAAGTGCCGCATCACCACGGCATTGGCGTTCAGCGCGGCAAAGCCCGCCGCATCGCCCGCCACCACGGGCCGCAGCCGCAGCCTTGGCCCGTTCAGCATACCGCTAGAACTTGCTGCCACCGCTGCCCGGCGGCCGGGCCGGGGCGGCGCCACCCGCCGGCGCCTTGAAGGCCTCGCGCACCTGC
Organism: Acetobacteraceae bacterium; assembly: GCA_947446625.1. Lineage (GTDB taxonomy): Bacteria > Pseudomonadota > Alphaproteobacteria > Acetobacterales > Acetobacteraceae > CAIMOR01. Next base: position 9,704 of record CANFIE010000035.1, read on the forward strand.
TCCAGGATCACGCGGCCTTCCTCCGAGGCGGTGGCGGCATAAACGAAGATCACCGCCAGCCGGCGTTCGGCAATGCAGCGCACGCTCACGCCATCCTGCCCGCGCCAGCCGAAGGTGGTCTGCGGGTTCACCGTCACCGAAAACCCCAGATCGCGGAGCTTGGCGGCGGCGGTTTGCAGGCATTGCTCCTGCGTGCCGCTGGCTTCCTCCCAGCCGGTCCACATCCAGGCGGCGCGCGCGGTGGGCGCGTATCCCAGGCAGCTGGCCAGCAGGGCCAGGGCGAAGACGCGTGCAAGCATTCCAGCCTCCATCAGCAATGCAGCGCCCGGCGCTGCGTCAGAATTTCGAGCCTCGGTTGGTCGGCGCCCCGCCGGTATTCTGGCCATAGCCGGCCCGCAACACATCCAGCAGCGCCCGGCCATCATCGGAGGACGTGCGCACATACACGAAGAACACCGCCAGCCCGTTGGAGGCAATGCAGCGGATGCTGAGATTGTCGCCATTGCGCCAGCCGAACACGGTTTGCTGGTCGGCGCTGGCGCTGAAGCCGGTGCCGCCGACAATCGAGCGGCCATTGTCCAGGCATTCCTGCTGGCTCATCGAGATCGGCGCCCAGCCGGTCCAGACCCAGGGATTGGCCTGCGCCGCCCCGGCCCCAAGCAGCCCCAGCATCACCGCCAGAGCCAGGCAAATCCGCTGCATCTCCGCCTCCCGCATTCAACGCGGGGGCAGAATATCGCTTGCCCGGCGGCTGGCAACCATGGCGCTGTACCAACGCCCGCGTCGCACCTTTCATTGCCCGCCCCGCCGGCCTAAAACTTTGCCAAAGGAGAAACGCCATGGCCCCGCCTGCCACCTTGACCCAGTTGGACGCCATGGCGGCCCAGGTGCCAAACGGCGCCCAGATAGCGGTACCCCCCGACAATTCGCTGCCCTCCGTCGCCATGGCCAAGGCGCTGATCCGCCGTGGCGTGCGCGGCCTGCGCCTGGTGGGGGTGCCGGTCTCAGGCTTCGCCACGGAAATCCTCATCGGCGCCGGCTGCGTGGCCGAGGTGCAGACCTCCGCCGTCAGCCTCGGCGAAGCCGGCTTCGCCCCGCGCTTTTCCGCCGCCGTGCGTGAAGGCAGCATCCGCGTGCTGGATGCCACCTGCCCGGCCATGCACACCATGCTGCAGGCCAGCGAGAAGGGCGTGCCCTTCATGCCGCTGCGCGGCATCATCGGCAGCGACATCCTGGCCCATCGCCCGGACTGGAAGGTGATGAACAACCCCTTCGCCGATGGCGGTGATCCCATCGTGCTGCTGCCGGCCCTGCGGCCGGATTTCGGCATCTTCCACGCCGCCATGGCAGACAGCCGCGGCAATGTCTGGCTGGGCCGCAAGCGCGAATGCGCCACCATCGCCCATGCCTGCCAGCGCAGCTTGGTGACCGTGGAGCGCGTGGTGGAAGGCGATTTCCTGCTGGATGAGCGCATGGCCTCCGGCGCCATCAGCGCCACCTACATCGACAGCATCGCCATTGTCGAACGCGGCGCCCAGCCCATTGCCCTGCTGGACGAATACCGCACCGACACCGCCTTCCTGCTCGACTACGCCCGTATGGCCAAAACCGCCGAGGGCTTTGCCGAGTGGTGCGCCATCCATGTCTTCACCCCGCGCGCGGCCGCCGCCGAATGAGCGACTTCAAGCCCGAGGAACTCCTCGCCGCCACCATCTGCCGCCTGGTGCTGGACCCCAGCCAGCCGGTGGCCCGCCATGTGGCCGTGGGCGCCGCCAGCCCGATTCCCGCCGCCGCCTGCTACCTGGCGCAGAAGCTCGGCTACCCCATCCGCCTCTCGCTGCTGGCCCGCACCCAGGGCAACCCCTTCACCGACGGCACGCGTGAACTGTTCGACCTCACCGGCCAGGGCCGGATCGACCTGTTCTTCCTCGGCGGCGGGCAAATCGACGGCCAGGCCAATCTCAACCTGGTGGGCACCGGCGAATGGCCCGGCCGCGGCGTGCGCTTCCCCGGCAGCTTCGGTTCCGCCTTCATGTATATGATGGTCCCGCGCACGATTTTGTTCCGCGAGGAACACTCGCCCCGCGTGCTGGTGGAGAAGGTGGACAACATCTCCGCCAACGGTGTCTCGGAACCCGGCGTGTTCCGCCGGGGCACGGCGCAGGCGCTGGTCACCGGCCGCTGCGTTTTCCAGTTCCACCCCGCCACGGCGCGGTTTTCCCTGGCCAGCGTGCATGCCGGCGAAACGGTGGCCAGCATCCGCGCCGCCACCGGTTTTTCGTTTGACGTACCCGCCGAGGTGCCCGAAACCCCGGCCCCAACCGCCGAGGAATTGGCGCTGCTGCGCGGCGCTGTCTGCGACGAGATGCTGGAAACCTACCCCGAGTTTTGTGCTCGCGTATTCGGAAGGAAGTTGGCTGCATGACTGAAGGAACGGGCCTGGCCACGTCGGCCGGGGCGTTGGCCGGGCTGAAGGTCATCGACCTGACGCGCGTATTGGGTGGCCCCTACTGCACCATGGTGCTGTCGGACCACGGCGCCGAGGTGATCAAGCTGGAACCGCCCCAGGGCGACGAAGTGCGCGACTGGGGCCCGCCCTTCGACAGCAACGGCGCCGCCAGCTACTTCATCAACATCAATCGCAACAAGAAGTCGGTCGGGCTGGATCTCTCCAAGCCCGAGGGCAAGGCCGTGCTGCTGCGCCTGCTTGAAGGCGCTGATATCCTCATCGAAAACTTCAAGCCCGGCAGCATGGAGAAGTGGGGCCTGGGCTATGCCGAGGTGCTCTCCAAGAAGTTCCCCGGCCTGATCCATTGCCGCGTCTCCGGCTTCGGCGCCACCGGCCCGCTCGGCGGCTTCCCGGGGTATGACGCCGTGCTGCAGGCCATGACCGGGCTGATGAGCATCAACGGCACCGCCGACAGCGGCCCGACCCGCCTGGGCACGCCGATTGTGGATATCGCCACCGGCCTGTTCAGCACCATCGCCATCCTGATGGCGCTGGCGGAACGCTCCAAATCGGGCCTGGGGCAGTATTGCGACATGACGCTGCATGACTGCGGCATGGCGCTGCTGCACCCGCATGCGCCGAACTTCTTCCTCAACGGCAATCGTCCGAAGGCCACCGGCAACCCGCACCCCAACCTGGTGCCGTATTCGAAGTTCCGCACCAAGACCTGCGAGATCTTCGTGGCCGCCGGCAACGACCCGGCCTTCCAGAAGTTCTGCGCCTTCCTTGGCATGCCCGAGGCGGCGAAGGATGAACGCTTCGCCACCAACGGCGCCCGCGTCATCAACCGAGACGCGCTGACCGTGCTGCTGGAAGCCCGCTTTGCCGATGAGGACGGCCACGATTTGTGCCGCCGCATGCTGGCCGCTGGCCTGCCGGCCGGCCCGGTGCTGCATGTGGACGAAGCCATGCAGCAGGACCACACGGCGCACCGCCAGATGGTCTCGCGCCTGGGCAGCTATGTTGGCCTGGGCACGCCCATCAAGCTCAGCCGCACCCCCGGCGGCACACGGGCCGAGCCGCCCAAATTCGCCGAGCACACCGACAGCGTCCTGGCCGCCCACGGCTTTGGCGCCGAGGAACTCAAGGCCCTGCGCGCTTCCGGCGTGCTGGTGGACACGCGGCGGAAATAACTCGTTGGGGGCGCTACGCCCCCAGCAACCGCGCCCGGGGCAGAATCAACCAGGCCCGGGCGCCAATGCCGGGCTGCGCTTCCAGGCGCAGCTCGCCGCCATGCGCTTCCATCAGGCTGCGTGCCATGGCCAGGCCAAAGCTCAGGCCGCGCGTCCGATCCTCGGCCCCCGCGGTGCCGGCGGCCAAATCCGGCGCGCCCAGCCCGGCGCCTTCATCCTCCACCACAATGGCCATGGTGGCGTCCGTCACCACCGGGCGCAGGTCAATCCAGTCGGCATCCCGCGTCAGCCGCGCCGCCCGCACCATCACCTGGGCCAGGGCACCGCGCAGCGCCCGCCTATCGGCCAGCAATTGCAGCGCGGCGAATTCCGGCGCCAGCCGCCATTGCCGCCGCACCGGCCCCAGTTGCGCCGCCACTTCGGCCTGCACCTCGGCCAGCAGCGGTGCCAGGGCCACGTTTTCCTCGGCCAGGCAGCGTGGGCCGGCACCGGCGGCCAGCACTTCCTTCACCTCATCGGCCAGCCGCAGCACCTGGCGCGCCTCAGCGGCAATGGCTTCGGTGGAGGGGCCTTCGGGTCGTTCGGCCTGGGCTTGCAGGGCAAAGCCCGGGGCTTGCAACGCCTCGGCCAGCAGGGCCAGGCAGCGGGCATGCGCGGCGCAGCGCGCCTCGGCGGCAAGGGTGGCGGCACGGGCGGCTTTTGCGCGCCGATGGCACCAGAAGGCCAGCGCCAGCGCGCCAACCAGGGCAGGAAGCAATATCAGCATGCCCCGGCCCATAGCAGGCCATTGGCAAGTGATGGGTTAACGCCAGAGCCTGATCCGCGCAGGCGGCATCGCCGGAGCGGTGAATCAGTCTCTCTAAGATTCCTCGTCCTCATCCGGCAGCGGTTCCTCCGCCGGTATCGCGTAATCCCCGGCCAGCCAGCGGCCCAGATCCACCTGCCGGCAGCGCGCCGAGCAAAACGGCTTGAACGCCGCCACCATGGCCTTGCGGCATATCGGGCAGGGCTTGGCCTTCGGCGGGGCGGGTTCACGCGCCATCAATGCTCTCCTCGCCCCAGGGCAGGCCCGGTTCGGCGCGCAGTTCCAACGGCCCGGCAGCCTCCAGCGCCCCGGGCAGGGCGCGCAGTGCCGCCAGCACGGCGGGGGCGGCGCGCAACGCCAGGCGCCGGCCCGGTTGCGCCGCCGCTTCCCGCGCCACCCGGCGCAGCGCCGCCAGCCCATGGCTCAGCGGGCTGAGCGGCCAGCCCAGCACCTCATGCAGCGGCGCGTGCACCCGGCTGCGCCGCATCTCAAACAGCCCGAGCGGCCCCAGCCCTAGCAGCATCACCAACGGGTCCGGCGCCAGGGCGGCGCGCAGCGGGGCTTCCAGTGCGGCGCGGCGCTTCACCGGCAGGCCGGCCACGTCCAGCACAATGCCGCCGGCCAGGTTGCGCAGCCGGATCTGCCTGGCCGCTTCCAGCAGCGCCGCCTCATTCACCTCGCGCGGGGCCGCGCCGCCGGTATCCACATCCAGCGCGGTCAGCGCCGGGGTGGGGCAGATCAGCAGCCTCCCGCCGCCGGGCAGCGCCAGCTCGTGCTGCGCCAGCGCCTCGAACTCGGCTTCCAGCGCGTCATCAAAGGCCGGCTCGCGCAGCAATTGCAGCCGCTGCCCCAAGCGGGGCCGCAGGCTGGCCAGCACCGCCGCGTCATCCACCAGCACCGCCGCATCCGGATACGCCGCCGCCAGCCGTTCCGCCGCGCCCGGCCCCCGGGCCAGCAGTGCGGGCTGATTGCCCAGCGGCAGCGGCAGCGCCGGCACCGCCACCCCCAGCCGGGCGGAAACCCGAGGCCCCTTGCCACCCTGCGCCGAGCGCGTGACGCGCACCGGCAGCACCAGGCCCTCATGCACGGCTTTCGCCAGCGGCAGCCGCTCGGCCGAAGCTTCCGATTCCGGCAAAAAACCCGTCACCCCACCGGCCAGCGCCACGAAGGCCCCGGCCATGGCGGGTGCCAGCGCCACCACTCTCGCCCGATGCAGATCACCCACGCCATCCGGCGCACCGGGGCGGTCCACCCAGGCTTCCACAAGCCGGTCCCCGGCCAGCAGCGCCACCCGCTGCTCCCCGGGGCTGGCGCTGAGCCGGATGGTCAGGGCCGCAGCCATCCCACGCCCCGCAGCAATTGCGTGGTCTCGAACAGCGGCAGCCCCACCACGTTGGAATGACTGCCGGAGAGGAAGCGCACATACATCTCGGCCCGGCCCTGAATGGCGTAGCCGCCGGCCTTGCCCTGCCATTCCCCGCTGCCGACGTAATCCGCCACCTGCGCCTCGGTCAGCCGTTGCAGCCCCACCACGCTTTCCACCAGCCGGGTGCGCAGCTTGCCGTCGGGCGTGCGCAGCGCCACGCCGGTATAAACCCGGTGCCGCCGGCCCGAGAGCAGGGTGAGGAAGCGCGCCGCCTCGGCAGCATCGGCCGGCTTGCCCAGAATGCGCCGCCCCAGCCCCACCACCGTATCAGCGGCCAGCACCAGGGCTTCGGGCGCCAGGCATGCAGCGGCCTCGGCCTTTCCCGCGGCAAGGCGGGCGGCCAGGGGGCGTGGCAATTCGCCCTTCAGCGGGGTTTCGTCGATCTCGGCCGGCAGCACCTGGCTGGGTACAATGCCGATGCGCGCCAGCAATTCCAGGCGCCGAGGGCTGGCGGAGGCCAGCACCAGGGCCGGCATTACTTGAAGCGGAAGGTGATGCGGCCCTTGGTCAGGTCGTAGGGCGTCATCTCGACGTTCACCCGGTCACCGGCCAGCACGCGAATGCGGTTCTTGCGCATTTTGCCGCTGGTATGCGCCAACACCATGTGTTCGTTGTCCAGCTTCACCCGGAACATGGCGTTGGGCAGCAGTTCGGTGACCGTGCCACTGAACTCGATCATGTCTTCTTTGGACATCAGGCCTCTTCATAGGGGGACGGCGCGGCCAGCGGGCGCGCGGCGCACAGAGAAAATCGGAAGGCCGGGAACATGATCGCCGGCCCCCCTTGGGTCAAGCATTACGGGATAGGCGCAGGCTGACGCTGAGTCCATGGGCGTCTAGCCCCTCGGCCCCCGCCAAAGCCACGGCGGCGGGGCCAATGGCCCCCAGACCCTGGCGGGTGGCGGCAACCCAGGTGGTTCGTTTCAAAAAGTCAAACACCGAAAGCCCGCTGGCGAAGCGTGCCGTGCGGCCGGTGGGCAGCACATGGTTGGGGCCGGCCACGTAGTCGCCCAGCGCCTCGGGGCACCAGGGGCCGAGGAAGGCGGCGCCGGCATGGCGGATTTGCGCGAACACCGCCTCTGGCTCGGGCAGCAGGATTTCCAGGTGTTCCGGGGCCAGCCGGTTCACCAGGGCCACGCCCTCCGCCCAGTCCCGCACCAGAATGATGGCGCCATGGTCGCGCCAGCTGGCGCCGGCAATGGCGGCGCGGGGCAGGGTCAGCAGCGCGGCTTCCACGGCGGCGGCCACTGAGGCGCCGAATTCGGCGCTGTCGGTCACCAGAATGCTCTGGGCGCTTTCGTCGTGCTCGGCCTGGGCCAGCAGGTCCATGGCCACCAGCGCCGGGTCGTTGCCGGCATCGGCCATGATCACCACCTCGGAAGGCCCGGCGATGCTGTCGATGCCGACCCGGCCGAACACCTGGCGCTTGGCCTCGGCCACGAAGGCATTGTCGGGGCCGACGATGC